>CAUAGV010000147.1 GCA_958428675.1 uncultured Collinsella sp. | reverse complement strand
CCCCGGCTGCATCTGCAAGGTATGCGCTGGCATGAGCCGCGGAAGCATCTGCCAGGCGGGTGTTTTGGACCCGGAGACAGGCAAGCTCTCCGCCCCCGCTGAGCCGATCGACCAGCTGGCGCAGTGCTTTGACTATGTGTTGGCCGAGGCAGATGGCAGCAAGCGACTCCCGCTCAAGGCGCATGCCGCCTGGGAGCCGGTAATTCCCGCCGCCACGGCAAACGTTGTCTGGGTCGTCGGCGCCTCGGGGCTGGGCAAGCCCGTCGCCGAGGTTGTCCACCGCCCCGAGCTCTTCTGCGAGCGCTGCGGCTGCGAGCCCACCGACGCTGCCACCCCAGAGCGCGTCGCCCAGGTGCTCAATGCCGAGATGCAGGCGCTGGGACTCAGCACCGCACGCGTCATGCTCAACCAAACCGACACGCTCAGCGACCCCACGATGGCCGACCGCTTCGAGGCCGCCCTCGGCCGCCCCATCGTCGCCAGCAGCCTCAAATAGCCGGCGCTGCCCCACCAGACATATAAGTTGCGGTGGAATAGTTCCTGAAACGGCCTATTTGGCGGCTAAACAGGAACTATTTCACCGCAACTGCGAAGGGAATCCGGCATCCTTCCTGTTAGCGGGGGACGTAGCGGCCGGGTTGGGCTCCGGTGGGCTCGCCGTCGAGCGCAGCCAGTACACCGTTCACAAACACGGCCTTGGCGCGGCCGTGCGCCTCAAAGCCCTCGAGCGGCGTGTAGTCCACGGCCTGATGCTGCGTCGCGGCGCTAATCGTCCAGCGCGCCTTGGGATCCCACACGCACACGTCGGCATCGGCGCCCTCGGCAAGACAGCCCTTGTGCGGATACATGCCAAAGACGCGCGCCGGGTTCTCGCTCATCAGGCGGCACAGATCCTCGGGACCCAGCTGTCCCTCAAAGCTCGTAGCGATCGCGACGGGGCGATGCTCCACGCCGGGTCCGCCGTTGGGAATCGCGCGGAAGTCGTCGCGCCCGCGGTCCTTTTGCCCGTGCAGGTTAAAGCTACAGTGGTCGGTCGCAATCGTATCGATCTCGCCGGCCACAAGCGCCTCGCGCAGTGCCGCACGGTCGCCGGCATGGCGCAGCGGCGGACTCATCACGTACTTGGCGCCCGCAAAGCCGTCCTCGCCCTGCTCCAGATAGCAGGTGTCGTCGAGCATCAGATACTGAGGGCATGTCTCGACATAGATGTTCTTCTGCCCGCGCGATTTGGCAGCGCGAATGGCCTCGAGCCCCAGCTTGGTCGAAAGGTGCACCACGTTGACCGGAGCGTCCCCGGCCAAGTGCGCCAGATACAGCAGGCGGCTCACGGCCTCGGCCTCACACACGTCCGGACGGCTGAGCGCATGGCCCTCGGGCCCGTGGATACCCTGCTCAAACACGCGCTTCTGCAGCGCGTTGACCAACGTGCCGTTCTCGCAATGCACGCACAGGATACCGCCCACGCGCTTGAGCTCCTCCAGCACCTCGAGCGTCTCGGCATCGTCCAGGCGCAGATGGTCGTAGGCAAAGTAGGTCTTAAACGACGACACGCCCGCCTCGCGCATGGCCGAAAGATCGGCGCGGTTGCGCTCATTCCACTCGGCAAGCGCCATATGGAAGGCATAGTTGGCGGTGCAGGTGCCGTCGGCGCGATGATGCCACTCGACCAAGGCATCGGGCATGGTCACGCCGCGATCGGCCGTCGCGTAGTCCACAATGGTCGTCGTGCCGCCGCAGGCAGCCGCGCGCGTGCCGGTCTCAAAGCTATCGGCTGTCCAATCCATGCCGGTCCAGCACTGCATGTGCGTGTGGCCGTCGATAAAGCCGGGAAACACCCAACAGTCGGTGGCGTCCTCGACGGTATCGCCCTCGCCCGGCTCGATTGCCGCGGCAATCCGCACAATCTTGTCGCCCTCCATGGCAAGATCGGCGCGGCGAAGCCCCTGGGGCGTCACGAGTGCGCCGTTTTTGATGATGATCATAATTGCTCCTTATTGATTGATGCAGTTGGCCACGCGATCAAAATACGAGCAGGCGGCGATATGCTCCGTTATGCGTCGCTGTCCCTTGACGGTATCGACGTCCCACAGCTCGTAGGCACGCGCCTCGACCAGCACCACGTCGGTACGGTCCTTGAGGATCGAACCGCCGCCGTCCTTACCCTCAAGACACATAAGTGCATCGAACAGTTCCGCCGGAAAGAGCACCGGGCTCGAAGGCTCACCGTTGCACGCAAGACGCACCGGATGCTTGCGGCCGCGCTCGTCAAATGCACGAACCATAGCCTCAAAAGAATCCGAACTCACGAGCGGCTGGTCGCCCGGCAAAAAGAGGCAACCTTTCCAGTTGCGTTCGACTCCCCACGAAAGGCCCGCACGGACGCTTTCGCTGCGCAGCTCGCCATCGTGCAGCACGCACGGGCAATGCTTGTCATCACAAATCTGAGCGACCTCGGGCCAACGCGTCGAAACCACAACGTCAAAGCCCCGGGGAACCGAATCAATGGTCCGGGCAATCAGCGGCTCGCCATAGATATCGGCGAGCATCTTGTTAGAGCCAAATCGCTTGCCCTCGCCCGAAGCCATAATGACGCAACCAAGTTTCATGGCGATACCTCCCCTGAAACCATCGTACCCATAACTCGCGTCGCGGGGCATCTACATCGAAAGCGCTTATCCCGCACGCCCACGATGCAAAAAGGGGCACCCCGCCGGTTGGCAGAGCGCCCCCTTTACATGGCTTACCTCAACCCAGCTTTAGGCCTGGAACCAACGGGCGGTGTTGCGCTCGTCGAGGGCCTTGAGGGTAGCGGCGGGATCGGCAACCTTCTGCAGGAACATCATGGCTGCGATGGCGTACGGCTTGTAGCTGGCCTCCTTGTACATGCCCACGCGGTGCATGTCGAAGACGTCGGCGTTGACCTCGCCGTGCTCGCAGGAGACACCGGAGATGTCGGCGGGCAGCGGATGCATAAAGATGGTGTCCTGGCCGTTGCCAGTCTTCTCCATGAGCTCGGTCGTGGAGCACCAGTCCTGATGCGTAGCGTTCTGGGCGAGCAGCTCCTTCTCGAGCGCGGCGATGCCGGCATCGTCGCCCTCGGCGTACAGGTTGGTGCGCTTCTCCATGGCGGCAAACGGAGCCCAGCTCTTGGGGATCACGATGTCGGCGCCCTCGAAGGCCTCGGCCATGGTGTTGACCTGCTTAAAGGTGGTGCCGGATTCGGCGGCATAGCCCTTGGCGCGCTCGACGACCTCGGGCATGAGGTCGTAGCCCTCGGGGTGGGCCAGGGTGACGTCCATGCCAAAACGGGGCAGCAGGCTGATCAGCGACTGCGGGCAGGACAGCGGCTTGCCGTAAGAGGGCGAATAGGCCCAGGTGACGGCAACCTTTTTGCCCTTGAGGTTCTCAAGGCCGCCAAACTCGTTGATGAGATAGAGCATGTCGGCAGAGGACTGCGTGGGGTGATCGGAGTCGGACTGCAGGGAGATGAGCGTGGGACGGTGATCCAGAACGCCGTCCTCGTAGGCCTGCTGGACAGACTCGGAGACCTCGGCCATGTAGGCGTCGCCCTTACCGATGTACATGTCGTCGCGGATGCCGATGACGTCGGCCATGAAGGAGATCATGGTAGCGGTCTCGCGGACGGTCTCGCCGTGAGCGATCTGGGACTTCTTCTCGTCCAGGTCCTGCAGCTCAAGACCGAGCAGGTTGGCTGCCTTAGAGAAGGAGAAGCGCGTACGGGTGGAGTTGTCACGGAACAGGGAGACGGCCAGACCCGAATCGAAAATCTTGGACGAAACATTGTTCTCGCGCAGCTCGCGCAGGGCGTCGGCGACGATGTAGAGCGCCTTGAGCTCATCGGTGGTCTTATCCCAGGTGTGCAGGAAGTCGCTGCCGTACATGCCCTTAAAATCGAGGCCGTTCAGCTGCTCGACGAGCTCGGTAAACTTGGCGTCCATGTAAATATCCTTTCCAAAGATGAAACGATTGCAATGAGTAGATGTGCTCCGGCATGCGCGTGTGGCTAGAACATGCAGAGCGCTATGACGAGGACCCGCTACCGTTGAGGAAGCATGGGAGATAACGACCGCGGGCCCCAAGTCAACAGGGGGTGCCGGGGACACGAGCGGCCCCCGGCTCAACAAAATCGAGGAATGGGACTAGTCGATCTTGTTGTTGGTCAGACCGGCGCGGAACACGGTGGCGTCGCCATCGGCCTGGCTCGGATCGTAGAGGTTCAGGGCAGCCACATACATGGCGGCAGCGGTGACCAGGTCGTCCTTGTAGGTAACCTCGTTGGGAGCGTGAGCCTGAGACTCGGCACCCGGGCCAAAGCCGACGCAGGGGATGCCATAGCGGCCCTGGATGGAAACGCAGTTCGTGGAGAAGGTCCACTTGTCGCACAGCGGACGACCGGTGCGCTTGTCCATGCTGGGCTCGCAGCCGATGCGCTCGTCACCGAACATGGCCTTGTGGGCGTCGACGAGGGCCTTGACGTGCGGAGCGGTCTCCTTGTTGATCCACGTGGGGAAGTAAGCCTCGGTCTCGTAGACCTCGCCGGTCCAGGACGGACGGTCGTACATGTACATGGAGACCTTCACGTCGTCGCCGTACTTCTTGGCGGCCGGCAGGTTGCGGATCTCGTCCAGGCAGGACTCCCAGGTCTCGCCGGCGGTCATACGACGGTCGATGGAGA
>CAUAGV010000146.1 GCA_958428675.1 uncultured Collinsella sp. | reverse complement strand
ACCGCCATCGACGGACAGGCGCTCGATCGAAAGCCCCACGTCCTGCTCCATGGCGCGCAGCACGTCATAGCTCTGATAGGCCATGGACTCGCAGGCGGCGCGCACGATGGTCGCGCGACTCGAGGCACCGGTCAGGCCGCACACGATACCGCGAGCATGCGGGTCCCACCAGGGAGCGCCCAGGCCCGCGAAGGCGGGGACGAAGTAGCAGCCCTCGTTGTCGTTGATCGAAGCGGCGAGTTGCGCGGACTCGCTCACGCTCGAGATGATGCCCATGTTGTTACGAAGCCAGTTCATGGTGGAGCCGGCAGCAAAGATGGAGCCCTCGAGTGCATAGCTGATCTTCCCGTTCGCAGCGATACCGATGGTGGAGACCAGGCCGTTCTTGGATTCGACGATCTCGTCGCCGGTGTTCATAAGCATAAAGCAACCCGTGCCATAGGTGTTTTTGGTCTGGCCGGGATGGAAGCAGCAGTGGCCGAATAGCGACGCCTGCTGATCGCCCGCCACGCCCATGATGGGTGGCATGTTGGTCATGATGTCGCTCGCGACGCGGCCGTAGTCACCGGAGCTCCAGCGGACCTCGGGCATCATGGAGCGCGGAACGTCGAAGAGGGCCAGCAGGTCGTCGTCCCAGTCCAGCGTGTGAATATTGAAGAGCGCCGTGCGGCTGGCATTGGTGTAGTCGGTGGCAAAGACCTGGCCGCCAGTGAGGTTGTAGATGAGCCAGGTGTCGATGGTGCCAAACATGAGGTCGCCCGCCGCCGCGCTCTCGCGTGCGCCGTCGACGTTGTCGAGAATCCACTGCACCTTGGAGGCCGAGAAATACGGGTCGAGCGTGAGTCCCGTGCGGGAGCGCACCAACTCCTCGCAACCCTGTTCAACCAACGCCTCGATTACCGACGCGGTACGGCGGCACTGCCATACGATGGCGTTATAGATCGGCTGACCGCTCACGCGGTCCCAGACCACCGTGGTCTCGCGCTGGTTGGAGATGCCGATGGCGGCAATGCGGTCGGAGTGGATACCGCTCTTAAACTGGACTTCCATCATGACGGCGATCTGGCTGGCAAGCACCGCCATGGGGTCTTGCTCTACCCAACCGGGACGCGGGAAGCTGGTTTTGACGCTGCGACGTGCCTGCGCGACGATGCATCCGTACTCGTCGACGATGGTCGCAAGTACCGAGGTGGTGCCGCAGTCGAGTGCCATGATGTAGGAACCGCCAAAGTTAAACGAGGCATCTTCCATGCCCAGGCTACCCAGATTCAACGACATCGCTTACACCTTTCTATTGCATCGGGTCGGACAGGACCCGTTCGATCTCTGATGCGGGAAGTGCGCCTTGGCGCAGGATCTGGAGCCCGCCGTGCTGAAACGACACGATGGTCGAGGCGTCGCGACACGGGGTCTCACCGGCGTCGACGGCAACATCGACCCCCTCCAGGATGCGACCCTCGACGGCGGCAAAGCTTGCCGGCGAGGGCGCGCCGTGCGTGTTGGCGCTCGTGCAGGCAAGGGGACTGCCGCAGGCGCGGATGAGCGCCTGCACCACAGGCGAGGCCGACGCGCGAAGAGCCACCGTGTCATCGGCGGCGCGCATAAAGGTCGGCACGCAGGGGGCTGCCTTAATCACGATAGTCAGGGCTCCCGGCCAGCATCGTCGCGCGAGTACGCGGGCCTCGTTAGGGATATCCACGCCATAGCGGTCGAGTGCTTCGACGCCATCGACCAGCCAAGCGACGGTTTGCGTGAGTTCACGTTGCTTGAGAGTGAAGATACGGCGATAGCCGGTGCCGAGCGCAGGGACTGCGGCGCCATTGACGGCAGCCTGCGGATCGCGCGGCCACGATGGGAATTCGCTTGTATCTTGGGGCACGGCGTCCGAGAAGGCGTTGACTGCCACGGCGACACCGTAGACGGTCTCGGTCGGGATCAAAGCCAGGCCGCCGCGGCCGAGCACCTCGGCCGTGCGCTCGACGGCAAGCCGATGCGGCTCGCGCGTTCCCTCGTATACCCGATAGACCGTCTGCATGTGTATGCCAGCCCCTTACGCTCTGGTGCAAGTTTGTTTACTGTGGGGCATTCTCGCACGAAACGTTCAACCTATTTGCCCAGAGCGCATGTTGGTTTGGTGAGCGGCTCTAGTAGTCGGTGAAAGTGAGGGGGTTATTGGACTGCGACGAACTTCTTTGGTCTTCCGGCGTGACGTTCTTGGGCGGCGTAGCGCTCGATGCTGTCTATCGTTATCATCCGACGGCCGTCGACGAGTTCAACATCGAGCTTTCCGGCTTTGACCAGCGCGGTAATCCGCGGAGCGGAGACTTTGAGGTCCAGCGCTGCGTCTTTAAATGTTCGGCACGCCGCTTCCCGAGCGTCCTCGTGGTCGATTTCGACTGAAAGGGCCACGACCTCGGCCGAGCGTTCGTACCCTGCCGGAGTCAAACCGTTGTTGAGGTCGTCGGCCAAAAACGCCATCAGTGCCTCGGTGGCATGGGCAATCGCTTCTTCGCGCGTATCGCCATCGGCAAAGGCGCCGGGAATCTGCGGGAAGCTGGCGCAGTAACCGTCGTCTTCTTTTATGAGAACGCAGTCATAGATAAATCGCTGCCTCATTTTGCCTCCAACTACCATCCAGCTTGGCGACGAATACTTGCCCACGTGCCCTTCTTTGGTCGATCACCACCAGAGCCGTTCACGGTGACAACACGGTCACCAGAAACATACTTAGCATGACTACCGACTTGCGCGACCTTCACGAATCCATCGTGCTTGAGTAGGGCAATGATTTCCCGAAAGGTAGGAGGTTGCATGGGCCGACCTCTTTCAGCCGTCCTAATTATAAACTACTTTATAATTTTTGCTAACCAGTTAATAAATATTACTGGCGTTGCTTGGGCTCGATGACGATGGCTCGGACAATGCGGGGGCGATCGGTGAGGTCGTGGACGATACGCACGTCCGAAAGGCCTGCTTGACGACAGAGCTCGGCCGCGGCGTCGAGCGCGCCCTCGTAGAGCTCGCAGGCAAACAGGCCGCCGGCACGCAGCATGTAGGGCGCCGCGTTGAGCAGGCGGCGGAAGATATCGAGACCGTCGGCACCGCCCTCGAGCGCCAGATCGGGCTCAAAGTCCTTGACCTCATGCGGCAGCGAGCGCATGACGTCGGTCGGGATGTAAGGTGGGTTGGAGACGAGCACATCAAAGGTGCCCCACTCTTCGCGGGGAATGGAACTCACCAGGTTTGTGAGGCTGAAGGCGACCTCGTCGGACGTGAGGCCAAGCGCATCACGGTTTTTGGTGGCCAGATCGATGGCGCGCGGCTCGATATCGGTAGCAGTGCAGGTAACGTGGCCGCGGCGCTCCCAGGCAAGGGAGAGCGAAATGCAGCCCGTGCCGCAGCCGACCTCGAGAACGCGGGCAGTGCGGGGCTCGGCTGGGGCAGATACGTTGGCCTCGGCGGCATCTTGCGCGGGAGTCGCCTGTTGGTCGTTGTCCTCAATGGCGATGCCGTATTCGTCGAGCTCGGGCTCGGGGGTTTCCATGGCCTCTGCTTCTGCCGCTTCGGCTTCTGCCGCCTGCGCGGCGGCTTCCTCGGCCTCGCGATCGGCCAGTTCCTCGGCATAAGCGCGACTGCCCAGCACATCGCCGCCTAGCGCCGCCTCGTCGGCAGCTGTGAGGTTGGCGGCACGGCGCTCGGCCGTCGCTCGCTCGTCGGCCAATGCGGCCTCGGCCTTGCGTGCCTCCTCGACCTCATCGTTCCAAGGCAGCTCAACACGCTGACGGGCAGCGGCCTCGGGGCTCAGTACCTCGGCATCCAGATAATTGAGGACTTCCTCGACGAGCATCTCGGTCTCGGGGCGCGGAATGAGCACACCGGGGGCGCACGCGACGTCGATCATGCGAAACTGCGTGCTGCCCGTGATGTATTGCAGCGGCTCGCCCTTAGCGCGGCGGACAACGGCCGCATGCATGGTCTCGAGCTGGGCCGCGTTAAGCGTCTCGTCCATACGCATATATAGGTCAATGCGCGCCAGGCCCGTGGCGGCGCACAGCAGCCACTCGGCAGAAAGACGGGGATGCTCCGCGCCGCGCTCGGCCAGGTACTCCTTGGTCCACTCGAGACAACGCTTGATGGTCCAGATCTCGTTTGCCATGGGGCCCTCCCCTCTTAAGCGCCGGGCGGCGCGCGAATGTCGGAGCAGATTGTAAGCGAGGCCAGCGCCTGGCAAGGGACGATTGAAGGCGATTATCGAGAATCAGCCCAGAATTTTGCTTGGAGCCCACCTGAAGTGTTCATTCGTCGACGTCTAAATCTGCATCCGTCAAGTTTTTGGCAAGGTTGCCCCAAAACTGACCAATATCTAACCAAGAACTTGCCAAATCACTTGACGCGCGACCCATCAAAAATCGCCCCGCGACTTCTTGGACAATTTTTCGAGCAATATTTTCGATAGCAGATATATGCCGTCAATTACCTTAAGCAGGTAAGCAGCTCAAATGCCATAACAGCCGACTGAATAACATCTCAAAGCAATGTACCCAACCTAGTCATTTAAGAACGTCCCCAATGACTACATCTAAGGCGCCGCAGGTTGAGCATACCGCATCCGGAGCAAGGCAACGCCGCAGGCAGAGGACGGACAGACACTATGACCCAATCCGAGGGCACGGAAACGACAGGAGCCCCCGCTCGTGACCGCGGGTCGGGGCTGCGACAA
>CAUAGV010000145.1 GCA_958428675.1 uncultured Collinsella sp. | reverse complement strand
GTCACCGTGCTCGACGCCTCTGCCACGCAGGCCATTCTGGATAACGGTCGTGGCTATGCGCAGTTCTGCGACATGGCCGTGCTCGCCTTTGCCTCGTTCACCAATCCGGGCGGTGGCTATATTCAGGGTTATCTGGGCCAGGAGGCCACGCTGTGCGCCGATTCGTATCTGTACAACGTTCTCGATAAGCAGCGCAAATGGTACGGCGAGAACCGTCGCCGCAACATCAACTGCGAGCTTTACCGAAACCGTGCGCTGGTGGTGCCTGCGGTGCGCTTCGACCGCAACCACGTGCATGCATACGCCGACGTGATCGTTGCCGCCGCGCCCAACGTTAAGCGCGCCCGCCAGGAGTATCGCGTGAGCGACGATGCTCTGCTGGATGCCCTGCGCGACCGCATTCGCTTTGTGCTTGCCATCTGCGACGAGCTAGGTCGCGAGAAGCTCGTGCTGGGCGCTTGGGGCTGCGACAACAACGGCTTTGACGCAGAGGCCGTGGCCGAGCTCTTCCGCAAGGAGCTCGCGTCGGGCGACTTTAAGGTCAAGCAAGTCTTCTTTGCCGTGCCTTCTACGCGCTGGGATGAGGATTTTGCCAAGTTCGAGCACGTGCTGGCAAACTTCCCCGAGCGCAACGAGGAGTCCTATGCCCAGGTTGCCGCTCGCGCTGCGGCAGCTCGCGCCGCCGAGCAGACCCAGGCTGCTACCGAGGATGATGAGGACGAGGACGATTGGCGCAAGTACCTGTAATCGGTACGTGCTGACAGATAGGTCGAGCCGGCGGGAGAGGCTGCTTCCGTCGGCTTTTTACTGAGCGAGGGGCTTACGATGAAAAACGTTCTATGCTTTGGCGACAGCAACACCTATGGTTACGATCCGGCGGGCATGCGCGACGGCACCGCGGTGCGCTATGCGCAGGATGTGCGCTGGTGCGGCGTGGCCCAACGTGACTTAGGCGAGGGCTGGCATGTAATTGAAGAAGGCCTCAACGGCCGCACGACGGTACGCGACGACATGTGCCATCTGGACACCAATCTTAACGGCATCCGCGCACTTCCGATGCTGCTCGAGGCCCATAAGCCGCTGGACGCCATTGTGATCATGCTGGGCACCAACGACTGTAAGACGGTCTTTAACGTGACAGCTTCCGATATCGCCCGTGGCGCCATGGCGCTGATTCGCGCCGTCCGCGCGTTTCCGTGGACCGACGCTGCGCCTTGTCCACGCATTCTGCTGATGGCGCCTATCAAGATTAAGCCGCAGATCGCCGACGTATATATGACCGATTTTGACGAGCATTCCGTAGAAGCCTCGGAACATTTTGGTGAGTACTACGCGCATGTGGCTGAGCAGTTTGGCTGCGACTTTTTGGATGCCGCCGAGTTTGCCGAGCCGGGCGATATTGACTACCTGCATATGATGCCCGAGAGCCACGAGAGCTTGGGACATGCCGTGGCAGCCAAGCTCCAAGAGATGCTCGGTGAGTAGCGCAGCCTCAAGCCACCACAAAGGGGACAGACGCCTTTGTGGTGGCTTTGCCCGGGTAAACGAACGGCTTGGCTCCCATATGGGCATGGACGAGCTCATCGACCTCTTTGCCGAGGGCGATGAGCTCGTCTCCAATACCGCTTTCGAAGATTTGGATCTTGCCTATGACGTTGCGAACGGCGCGACCTTCGATGGCGTCGTGTTCTGGTCTTGCGAGTTCGATGGTGTTGACTGGAGCGGCTCGACGTTTCGCGGCGTGGTGTTTCGCGGCTGCCGCTTTATCCGCTGCAACATGGAAGGCTGTTGGCTCAATCGCTGCGACTTCGTCGATTGCTCGGCACCGGGACTCAACTTGCTCAGGGCGCGTCTGTCGAGTGTGTCGTTTACATTGTGCGATTTGAGCTATGCGAACCTTTCGGAGGGAAGCATTGGCCCCATGGCTGCGCGTGACACGCGTTTGACCGAGGCCGCGTTTCAGGGTGCCAAGCTGGGTCGGATACGCCTGGATGGCTGTGACCTGACGCGTACGGATGTGTTTAAGACGTCGCTTTCCGGCGTGGATGTATCGCGTTGTACATTCGCGGCGCCCGTTGTTTCGGGCGATTACCATGAGCTGCGTGGCCTGACGGTCAATGCCGAGCAGGCGCTGGCACTCTCAGGTTTGTTGGGAATTCAACTCGCCGACGACTAGACGTCAAAAAGGAAAAACCGCCGCAAAGGTGCCTGTCCCCTTTGCGGCGGTTTTGGGCTGCGAATCTTAATATTGCCACAACTAACTGCGTGCCATCTACCTGCGCTTTTGCGGGGGAATATCCTAACTTATCCCAAGCGCGTCGAAGGCGGCGCGGACGACCTGCTCGGCGGTGGGGCGGATATAGTGCCGTCCCGACACGCCGGGGAGGGCGTGGCCCATCAGCATCTCTATGAGGTCCCACGGCAGGCGAAGCTCGACCTCCGCTATCGTACGCCACGAGTTGCGCAGGTTCGACCACGGGATGTGCTCGATGCCGCGGGCGGCGCAGAGTTTCCGCCAGCGGTCGTTGCAGATGCTCCGGTTCATAGGCAGCCCGTCGCCCCGGTCGCTCAGCCACTCGCGGCCCTCGGCGGCGCGGGCGGCCGCTATCTCGACGAGGCGGTCGGCGGCCTGCGGCAGGATCACGACGGTGCGGGCGGACTTGGCGGTCTTGAGAGCGCCCACCGGCTCGGTGCCGGACTGCTGCATCTGGCGGCAGATGTCGGCGGAGGCGAGGACGGTGCCGCTACGCTCCCAGCGCAGCACCTCCTCGGTGCGCACGCCCAGCGACTCGCCCGAGCGGCAGGAGCCGAAGCAAGCGAGGATGAACGCGGGCGCCAGGGGGTTGCCGCGCAGCGTGTCGAGGACGCCCAGGGCCTCGTCGAGGGTGTAGACGCGCTTTGAGCGCTCGCGGGTCTTGCGGGTGGGCATGGTGTACCTGACGCTGGCGGCGAACGGGTCGAGCGGCAGGCGGATGAAGGTCGAGACGCAGGCGTAGACCTTGCGCAGGGTGAGCAGGGCGGTATCGGCGGTGGCGGCGGGAAGTGTCAGCAGCCAGTCCTGCAGCTCGACGGCGCGGAGCTGGTCGACGGGCATTGCGCCCCAGCGGGGTCCGACGTAGTTTCTCCACGACCGCAGCACGAGGTCGCGGGTGTTCGGGGCGAGCGTCCCCGCCTCGACCTGTGCGGCCATTTTGGGGACGAGCCACGTCTCGTAGGCCTTGGCTATGGTGGGCACGGGCGCGTCGTCGGCGTGCTCGACGTGGATGCGGTCGAGCTCCGCGCACGCCTCGCGGTAGGTGCCGTACACGGTCTTGGTCTTGCGCCTGCGGCCCTGCGGCGTGTTCTGCATCCAGCGCAGGACGTACTTCTTGCCGCGCCTCATCTCGGTCACGGAACCCCAGACGCGGCGGCGCTGCTTCTTTGTCATATAATCAGATCCGTTCAGATCGCGGGCTTATTCTCCGTTTCGCCCGGTTCTGACTCCGGCCCCGTCTCACGTTCCAAAGTGCAGGGGCCGTCTCCTTAGTCTCGGGGCCGCGGCATCAGCCTGCGGTCCCGAGATTTTTTGCTTTCATGGGCATCACCTCCCTGCGATGAGCTGTGTGACGATTGAGCCGATGACCGCGCCTATCACGGCTATGAGTATTTCCCTGGCGAACTGATCGCGTTCATGCTGTCGCTGCCGCCTTGCCCACGCTTCACGCCTCTTGAGGTATTCGGCCTTGTCGGATGCGTAGGACTTCCCCTTGGGAGTTATCTCCCATCTAGCATATTGCCGGAAGTAAAAGGTCAGGTCGCTGATATAGCCAAGTCTCTCTAGCTCGTTGGCATCGTCCTTGCTGTCGAAGCCGCCGTCGTCGACCATCTTCGCCAGTGTCGCCTCGAGGCCGGGCGGCAACGGGGCGAAGCCGTACGGGTCGGAATAGCCCGAGAAGTCCGGCTCCTTCTTGAAAGGGTTTTCGATATGAAGCACGACACTCCTCTCTACAGATACCTGCTCGAATTTCTGGTCGGCTTTCTCATCGGCCACGTCGTGACCTGCGTGCTGCTCGGAGTCTACTAAAGGCATCGAATTCGACGCCTTTAAAATCGGCGCTCCACGCTCTAGCCCCTCTCGTCCCGCTCGCCCATGTACCAGACGACTCGGCCCTTGCATATCACGGGCTCGTCGCCCGGCCCGGCGAGGATGTCGTCGTACTCGCCGCTGTGGCTGTCCGCCGTGAGCATGACCGTGGAGCGGCCCCGGGTGTAGTTGCGCACCACGGCGCCGTAGTCGGCCGTCTCGGCGAGCACCGGCTGGCCGTTGACCGGCTCCATGTCGGGGTCGACGAGCAGCAGGGCGTCGTGGGGGAAACGGTTGTCCATGCAGCCGCCCTGCGCGTGGACCATGAAGCCGCGCGGGTGGGCGTCGGCGATGGAGGCGGGGACCTCGACCTCGTCGGCGAGGTTGCCCTCGTCGCACGGCTCGCCCATGTGGGCGAAGCCCAGCAGGGGCACCATGCGCGAGGTGCCGCTGATGGCGGCCTCGGCGGCGTCCTCTCCCATGAGGTCGGCTACCGTCGTGTCGAACAGAACTGCAATTTCCGCCATCTTGTCTAGGCGCGGCTTAGACCTTCCGCTTTCCCAGGCACCGACAGCGCAGCCCGTTATGCCCAGCTTGTTGGCAATTTCCGCCTGCGTAAGGCCGCTTTTGGCTCTTAAAAGCCTGAACTTGGTAGAGAAATTCATCGGTATCTACC
>CAUAGV010000144.1 GCA_958428675.1 uncultured Collinsella sp. | reverse complement strand
CCCGCGTGACGGTCGTATCATCGAGGAGGTTGGCCGCTACAACCCGATGACCGCCCCCAAGACCATCAACCTCGACCTCGAGAAGATCGCCGACTGGCAGTCCAAGGGCGCTCAGCTCACCGACGCCGTCGCCGCTCTGGTCAAGGCCGCCAACGAGGGCGAGAAGACCGAGACCGTCGTCAAGAAGTCCAAGAAGCAGCTCGCCAAAGAGGCCGAGGCCGCTAAGGCTGCCGCTGAGGCCGCTGAGGGCGCCGAGGAGTAAATCGTGCCTGAGGTTGACGCTGCACAGCTCGAGGGTGAGGCAATGCTCTCAGATCGCATCGCCGATCTCGTCGAATATCTCGTTGTTCAGATCGTCGACGACCCGGATTCCGTGAGCCTTGAGGTCATCGATGGTGACGACGCCTCTACGATCGAGGTTTCTGTCGCCGAGGATGACGTCGCTAAGGTCATCGGCCGTCGTGGCCGTACCATCAAGGCCATTCGCACGCTCGCCCGTGCACTGGCCGCTCGCCTCGACACTGCTGTCGAGGTAGAGGTTCTGGGCTAGGACCTTGAGGTCCCAGTACAAAAACATCGCCCGTGTAGTCAAGCCGCACGGAAGGAAGGGGGAGGTCCTCGCGCAGCCGCTGCGGGGGCTTCCTTCTGTATTAGAGCCGGGTATGCGCGTCGCCCTGACGCCGCCGGCGCTCAAGCGCGACCGCTTTTGCACGGTCGTGTCCGTCTCCGATACGGGCGATGGCGATCTGGTCTCGTTTGAGGGCATTGACGACTTGACGGCCGCCGAGGGCATCACGGGATGCTACGTGCTGGCAAATCGCGCCGACTTTGAGCTCGATTCGCTCGATGCTGCCTATACCGACCTGATGGGTCGCGAGGTGGTCGATGAGCGCTTCGGTTCGCTCGGCACGATCATCGAAATCATGTCGACGCCCGCTAACGATGTTTGGGTTGTCGAGGGCGATCGGTACGGCGAGGTACTGATTCCCGTGATCGAGCAGGTTGTGCTCGATCTTCCCGACACAGGAACAATTTCCGTCCACGTTATGGACGGCCTGATCGATATGGACAAGTAGGGAGGACAACATGCTGATCGAGACCCTTTCGGTCTTTCCCGAGATGTTTGAGCCCGTCATGTCCACATCGATTTTGGGCCGCGCCCGTAAGGCCGGCCTTTTTGATTTTAAGGCGTATAACCTGCGCGACTGGACGCATGACCGTCATCGTACCGTCGATGACGAGCCGTACGGCGGCGGGCAGGGCATGCTCATGAAGGTCGAGCCTATCGCAGAGGCCATCGAGGCCATTAGTGCAGAGGGTCCCAAGCCCACGGTTGTGTTCTTCACCCCCTGTGGCGAGCCCTTTACGCAGCATGTGGCCGAGCGCCTGCTCAAAAGTGAGCGCCTGCTGTTTGTGTGCAGCCGCTACGAGGGCGTCGACGAGCGCGCGTATGCGTATGCCGATGAGCGTCTGTCGATCGGCGACTACGTGCTTACGGGCGGCGAGCTTCCCGCTATGGTCGTTGCCGATGCCGTCGTACGCCTGATTCCCGGCGCCCTTGGTGACGAGATGAGCAATGTCGACGAGTCGTTCTCGACCGCCGAGGACGGAGGCCTGCTCGAGTATGCGCAGTACACCCGCCCTGCCGAATTCAACGGCGAGGGCGTGCCGCCTGTGCTCGTGAGCGGTGACCATGCCAAGGTTGACGCCTGGCGCCGTAAGAATGCCATCGAGCGCACCTGCCGCTGGCGTCCCGACCTGATCGAGACGGCGCGGCTTACGCCCCAGGAGCGCGCATACGCGCAGGAGATTCTGGACGCTTCGTATTCGCAGAGCGAGGAGTGAGAATGGTTCCATCGCAGCATTCCGCGTTGAGGGGCGCCTTTGAGTGGATTGCGGTCATCGCAATCGCGCTCGTGGCCACCTCCCTGATCCGCACCTTTGTGGTCGAGCCCTTTGTGGTACCCACCGGCTCCATGGAGGACACGATCGAGATTGGCGACCAGATCCTGGCGCAAAAGGTGACGCTCGAGCTCGGTCAGCCCGTTAAACAGGGTGATATCGTGGTGTTCCACAACCCCGATGCCACGTCCGAGCATGACGTGCTGGTAAAGCGCGTCATCGCCACGGCCGGTCAGACGGTCGACCTTCAGGACGGCAAGGTCGTTGTCGACGGCCAGGCGCTCGATGAGGGCTATACGACCGGCATGAGCTGGCCGCTTTCGGTCCAGGCGCCCGCCGCCCAGGTGAGCTATCCCTACACCGTCCCCGACGGGTGTGTGTGGGTGATGGGCGACAATCGAGAGAACTCTGCCGACTCACGCTACTTTGGTCCCGTCGATCGCTCCGATTTGATCGCTGTGGCGCTTGTGCGCTACTGGCCACTCAACCGCATCGGCGCTATCGATTAAAAACCGCTATAGTACAGTACCTAACCGTGTATTCGTTTCGACGAGGGGATATTAGAGGCATGAACGCTTCATCGCTTTCCTTCCAAGACATCATCCTGCGCCTCCAGCAGTACTGGGGCGAGCAGGGCTGCGTCATTATGCAGCCCTATGACTCCGAGGTCGGTGCCGGTACCTTCCATACCGCGACCACGCTGCGCTCGCTCGGTCCCGCCGAGTGGCGCACCTGCTATGCTCAGCCTTGCCGCCGTCCCGCCGACGGCCGCTACGGCGAGAACCCCAACCGCATGCAGCACTACTATCAGTTCCAGGTGCTCATCAAGCCGTCGCCGGTCAACGCCCAGGAGCTCTACCTGGGTTCGCTGGCCGCCATTGGCCTGGACCCCAACGACCATGACGTCCGCTTTGTCGAGGACGACTGGGAGAGCCCGACCCTGGGCGCCTGGGGCCTTGGCTGGGAGGTCTGGCTCAACGGTATGGAGGTCACGCAGTTTACGTACTTCCAGCAGGTGGGCGGTATCGAGGTCGACCCCGTGCCCGTCGAGATCACCTATGGCCTGGAGCGTATCGCCATGTACGCCCAGGGCGTCAACTCGGTCTACGATCTGGTGTGGAGCTACCTGCCCGATGGCACGCCCATGACCTACGGCGACGTGTTCCTCGAGAACGAGCGCGAGTTCAGTGCCTATAACTTTGAGGTCGCCAACGTCGAGATGATGCGTCAGAAGTTTGACGACTACGAGGCCGAGTGCCATTCCTGCCTGGAGCGAAAGCTGCCGCTGCCGGCGTACGACTGTGTCATGAAGTGCAGCCACGCTTTCAACCTGCTCGATGCCCGTGGCGCGCTGTCCGCGGTCGAGCGTGCCAACTACATCCTGCGCGTCCGTGCCGTCGCCAAGGCGTGCTGCGAGGCCTATATGGCCGAGGTCGCCGGAGTCAACGAGAATGCCGACCAGGAAGGCGAGGTGGCGTAAGCCATGGCAGACGCTAAGGATTTCCTGTTTGAGATCGGTACAGAGGAAATGCCCTCCGCACCGCTGAACAATGCTGTCAAGCAGCTTGGCACCATGATCGCCAAGGGTCTCGACGAGGCCGGTCTGGCCCACGGCGAGGTCCGCGTGATCTCGAGCCCGCGTCGCCTGGCTGCGCTCGTTGCCGACGTCGCCACCGCGACCGATGAGGTTCACGAGGTCAAGCGCGGTCCCGCGGCAAACATTGCCTTCGATGCCGACGGCAACGCCACCAAGGCCGCCCAGGGCTTTGCCCGCAAGTGCGGTGTGGCTGCCGAGGACTTGGTCCGTCGTGAGGATACCGACGGTCGCGAGTATGTCTTTGCCGAGAAGAACATTCCCTCCGCACCGGCAACCCCGATCCTGACGGCCCTGTGCGAGAAGACCATTGCCGGCCTGCAGTGGCCCAACTACCGCTCCCAGCGCTGGGGCCACGAGCACGCGACGTTCGTGCGTCCGGTCCGCTGGATTTGCTGCCTTCTGGGCGAGGATGTTGTGCCTGTGTCATTTGCCGACGTGACGAGCGGCAACACCACGCGCGGCCATCGCGTGCTCGGCCCCGGTGACCACGTTGTCGCCAGCCCCGCCGCCTACGAGCAGGTACTCGAGGACGCCGGCGTGCTTTCTGCCGAGCGCCGTCGCGAGGCCATCCTTGCCGGTATCTCCGAGGTCGAGGCCGCTCGCCCCGGCTGCCATGTCGATACGCCCAAGAAGGTCTTTGAGGAGGTCATTAACCTCTGCGAGTGGCCGACGGTGCTCGTCGGTACTTTCGACGAGGAGTTCCTCAAGGTCCCGCACGAGATTATCTGCGAGTCCATGCTCACCAACCAGCGCTACTTCCCGATCTATGACGGCGAGGGCAAGCTGACGCGTGAGTTCGTGGTCGTCTCCAACAGCAAGCCCGAGAACGCCGAGCGAGTGATCGACGGTAACGAGCGCGTCGTGCGCGCCCGTCTGGACGACGCTAAGTTCTTCTACGAGGAGGACCTGAAGATCTCCCTCGACGAGTTCCGTGAGCGTCTGTCCAAGGTTGCCTTCCAGGAGAAGCTCGGTAGCGTGCTCGCCAAGTCCGAGCGCATCGAGCAGCTCGCGCTCGCTATCGCCCGCGAGGCTCACCTGGGCGCCCATCTTGCCGCCGACGCTGCTCGCGCCGCACACCTGTGCAAGGCAGACCTGGTGTCCAACGCCGTCGTCGAGTTCACGAGCCAGCAGGGCGTGATGGGCGGTTATTACGCGACCGCGATGGGGGAGAACGACGAGGTCGCCCATGCTATTCGCGATCACTATCGTCCCCGTTTTGCCGGTGACGAGCTGCCCGAGGGCACCGCTGGCTGCATCGTGGC
>CAUAGV010000143.1 GCA_958428675.1 uncultured Collinsella sp. | reverse complement strand
CCGCACATGTGCGGATGAATGTGGGAAGTGTTCGGATGAAGTTGCCAATCAAGGAAAAGTCTGTTTGGACGATATTCGTGAACAAACGAACGTTTATGCTCGGGTGCGCCGTGGTAAAATCTCAGGCGTTATCGGAGCAACCTTACAGGAGGTTTCTTTTATGCTCGTCAACGCAGCAGACATGCTCAAGAAGGCCGAGGCCGGCAAGTACGGTCTCGGTGCCTTCAACACCAACAACCTCGAGTGGACCCTGGCTATTCTCCAGGCCGCCGAGGAGGCCAAGTCTCCGCTGATCCTTCAGTGCACCGCTGGTGCCGCTAAGTGGATGGGCGGTTTCAAGGTCTGCGCCGACATGGTCAAGGCTGCCGTCGAGGCCACGGGCGTTACCGTTCCCGTCGCCCTTCACCTCGATCACGGTTCTTACGAGGACTGCTTCAAGTGCATCGAGGCCGGCTTCACGTCCATCATGTATGACGGCTCTCACGAGGAGACCTTCCAGCTTAACCTCGACCGCACCAAGGAGCTCGTCGAGCTTGCCCACTCCAAGGGCATGTCCATCGAGGCCGAGGTCGGCGGCATCGGCGGCACCGAGGACGGCGTGACCTCCAGCGGCGAGCTCGCTGATCCTGCTGAGTGCAAGCAGATTGCTGACCTGGGCGTCGACTTCCTCGCCTGCGGCATCGGCAACATCCATGGCGTGTACCCCGCCGACTGGGCTGGCCTTTCCTTCGAGCGCCTGGGTGAGATCAAGGCCCAGACCGGCGACCTGCCCCTCGTCCTGCACGGTGGCACCGGCATCCCCGAGGATCAGATCAAGAAGGCCATCTCCCTGGGCATCTCCAAGATCAACGTCAACACCGACCTGCAGCTCGTCTTCGCCAAGGGCGTCCGTGAGTACATCGAGGCTGGCAAGGATCAGCAGGGCAAGGGCTTTGACCCCCGCAAGCTCCTCAAGCCTGGTCGCGACAACATCGTCGCCCGCACCAAGGAGCTCATGGAGGAGTTTGGCTCCGTCAACAAGGCGTAAGCGTCGCTAAACTTCCCGCCGGAAGCCCCGTCCCCCTACACTGTTTCCTTTGCGCTCACCTGGCTTTGCCAGAAGTCGCGCCAAGGAAACAGTTCCGGGGGACGGGGCTTCCTTCGTTTAACGCCGCAGGGTTACGAGGCTGAGTTATTTATTTGACTACCGTTCAGCGGTGTTGATGGCTCCCTTGTTGGGGCTTTCTTTTTATCTCGCTACAATGGGCTTCAAGCGTTCTAGTGACTTGGAGTTTTGGTATGGCTGTTATTAACGTACTGCCTTCGGATGGGAAGGTTATTGACGAGGGTCCAGTTGGTTGCTCTGTTGATGTTTGCTGTGATGACTTTCGTCATCTCGATGTTGGACTGCCGCCCGAGATTCTTCGTCTTAAGGATGCCGGGTATTTGACGCAGGCTGTTGCTGCCTGCGATCGCCTTTTGGAGCAGAACCCCGAGCCTTCGCTGGCTGCTTGTGTTCGTGCCGAGCGGTATCGCATGCTCGAGACACCGCTTCATTTTTCGGTGTCGCGCGACCAGGCTATTGCGATGATTCGCGTGGAGTGGCCAGAGTTTACCGAAGAGCAGTTTGATGACCTGATTAATCGCAAGCGTATTGACTGGCGCTTTATCGATGGCGAACTGTTCGTTCTCGACAACTTCCTCGATTCGCTTCGCGTATATCCCAAAGAGGTTCCCGGCATGCGGCCCGATTCTACGGACGGAATAGCACTGCGCAACGAGATGCTCAAGGAGATGGAGTCACAAAACGGATTGGCTCGCGTCATTACGCTTAAAGCGTCCGTGTCTGTCCCCGGCGCTCTAGATGGAGAGACTGTTCGCGCGTGGCTACCCGTTGCCGCCGCCTGTCGTCAACAGTCTCATATCGAGGTTCTCGATATGACGCCGGAGGGTGCTGTTGCCCCCGCGAATGCTTCGGCGCGTACCGCCTCGTGGTCTTCCTCGAGCGAGCACTTTTTTTCGGTGACCTATCGTTATCACATCGATGCTGCTTATTGTGATGTCTACGGTGGCACACTTCCGGTTCACCCGCGTATGGACGCGCCTCTGCCCGAGGATATTTCCGAGGACCGTCCGCACATTGCATTCACGCCGTATCTACAGCAGCTGACAGCCCGTGTCATTGACGGGCTCGAGGATCCGCTCGATCGCGCCCGTGCTATCTATGATTACCTGACGCAGCATATCGACTATCGCTATCAGCCGCCGTACTTGCTTTTGGGATCTATTGCCGATGACTGCGCGCATTCGCTCCGCGGCGATTGCGGCGTTATGGCGCTCACGTTTATCACCATGTGCCGTATCGCGGGCGTGCCTGCCCGTTGGCAGAGCGGCCTGTATGTTGCGCCCGATTCGGTGGGGTCGCACGACTGGGCAGAGTTCTATACGCCGCAGACCGGTTGGCTCAACGCCGACGCGTCATTTGGATCTTCTGCTCGCAGGATGGGGGAGGAGTGGCGCCGCCGTCACTACTTTGCCAATCTCGACCCGTGGCGTATGGTGGCCAACAATCGATTCCAGGCAGAGTTTGAGCCCTCTTTCGACGGCATGCGCGAGGACCCTTACGATAACCAGATGGGTGAGGCTTCGGTTGACGGTCGCGGATGCCGTCGGCGCGAGATGCTCCGCACGGTCGAACTCATCGAAATGCTCGAAGTTCCATTTTCGGACTAATCGGTAGAAAGCTGTGATAAACTAACTCACGCATTGCGTGCCCGAGTGGCGGAATTGGCAGACGCAGTGGACTCAAAATCCACCGTTGGCAACAACGTGCGAGTTCGAGTCTCGCCTCGGGCACCATTCATGCAAGCGAGCGTTCAAGGGGGTTGCGGCCCCCTTTTTCGTGCCGAACTCGCGTGAGCGCGCGAAGCGTTAAGCAAACAGGCTTGTGGCCTGTTTGTAGCGGAGCGTGGCGAGGGCGCCACGCGCCCGAAGCCTGGAGCTTAGCGAAGCGAAGGCCCTTCGAGTCTCGCCTCGGGCACCATACATACAAGCGAGTGTTCAAGGGGGTCAAGGCCCCTTTTTCGTGTACGTAATGTGATAACGTGCTGTACGTGTTATTATTCGCAAGGCGTTGTTCCCGCAATGCCCTAAAGAGGAACCTGAGGGTTCCCACCTTTTGGCGCCAATGAGCAGCTGACTGGTCATACAACTTAGATTCCCTTCCTCAAATCGAGGAAGTCTATGTGTACGACCTGGTTGCTGAGAAGTGCCGGGTTATTTTTTTATGAATGGAGGTAGGGAAAATAGCTAAGTCTGATGACACCCGCATCAACGACGAGATCACTGCATCTTCGTGTCGTTTGATTGGCGTCGATGGCTCTCAGCTCGGCCTGTTCGCCATCCGCGATGCCCAGCGCGTCGCCGACGATCAGGGTCTCGACCTAGTCGAGATCGCTCCCAACGCGGAGCCGCCGGTCTGCAAGGTCATGGACTACGGTAAGTTCAAGTACCAGCAGGCCATGAAGGCCAAGGCTGCTCGTAAGAACCAGTCCAAGGTCGAGGTCAAGGAAATGAAGTTCCGACCCAAGATCGACGTTGGCGACTACGAGACCAAGAAGGGTCACGTTCTGCGTTTCCTCAAGAAGGGCGCACGCGTTAAGATCACCATCATGTTCCGCGGCCGTGAGATGGCTCACCCGGAGCAGGGCCTTAACGTTCTCGAGCGTCTCGCCGAGGATCTCAAGCCTTACGCTACGGTCGAGTCCAAGCCTAAGATGGAAGGCCGTAACATGCTTATGCTGCTCGCCCCGATTAAGGGCGCCTTCGATGAGGATAAAGCGGCAAGCGATAGCAAGTAACTAGTGTTCTGTAACCGATTAAGGAGTATTTCATGCCTAAGATGAAGTCCCACAGCGGCACCAAGAAGCGTTTCCGCAAGACTGGTACCGGCAAGCTTATGCGCGCCAAGGCTTTCAAGAGCCACATCCTGAGCAAGAAGTCCACCAAGCGTAAGCGTGGCTTCCGTCAGGAGACCGAGATCGCCGCTGCCGACCGCAAGGTCATCAAGTCGCGTCTCGCCTAAGTTCGCGTTCCCGTTTTCGTTTTACCATCTAGGAGTTGATAGAACATGGCACGTATTAAGCGCGCTGTTGCCGCCAAGAAGAAGCGCCGTACCGTTATGCACCGTGCGAAGGGTTACTACGGTGCCGCTTCGCGTACTTACAAGCATGCTAAAGAGCAGGTCCAGCATTCCCTGCAGTATCAGTATCGTGATCGTCGCAACAAGAAGCGCGAGATCCGTTCTCTCTGGATCACTCGTATCAACGCTGCTGCTCGCCTGAACGATATTTCTTACTCTCAGTTCATGCACGGCCTGAAGGTTGCCGGCATCGAGCTCGACCGCAAGGTCCTGGCTCAGATGGCTTACGAGGACATCGAGTCCTTCAACGAGCTGGCTACCATCGCCAAGAAGGCTCTCGAGGCCTAATAGATTCTCTTGAATCGCTAGGGGAGTGTCGCGTTGTGCGCGGCGCTCCCTCTTTTTATCTGAAGCGCGGTTTACATTGCTAAAAGCGCGGGAAGATAGACACTTACAGGTGACCGATCTCTATATATTCCTGAACCAAAGGGTCATCATCTGATACGTGCGGAAGATCCGCACCAGTCTTTCTATTAGCTATAGAAAGCGATATGTTGTGTAGGACTTGTGAAGAGTGGAATTGACGTCCCACAGAGCTTCTCGGTCTGGCAATATATCTCCTTGCCGCGCGGCCCGGTCGGACCGGATCAGCCGCC
>CAUAGV010000142.1 GCA_958428675.1 uncultured Collinsella sp. | reverse complement strand
GGCCCCTTTGAATCATTCTGGAAACAAGGGCCATGCGGACTTTTGCATGATGGGGCTCGACACAGCAGGCCTCAAGGGCGGCAACAAGACGCCCAAGTTCGGCCTGTAAGCTCACCGCTTCAAACATCTCAATCTGTAACAGGAAGACCCAATTTTGGCGCCTAGATGTTACAGATTGAGATTTTCTGCGGGACGGTTTTAGTTTGTCTCGATCCGTAATACCTAGGCCCAATTTCCATCCCTAGTTGTTACAGATCAAGACAGTTCGCAGCCCCCCTTCATCATCCTATTCAAATACAACAATTTTGTTAGTCTTGGTTAACTTTTAAGCTTAAAACGGGTATCCTTTGCGGCGTCAAGCAAACGGCACGCACACCGTGCCAGATCAAGGAGGCCCCTATGGCGCACCGAGCAGACCGACAGACAATGCAACTTGTCCTTATCCGTCACGGAGAATCCGAGTGGAACAAACTCAACCTGTTCACCGGCTGGACCGACGTAGAACTCACCGACACGGGCCGCGAAGAAGCCGCAGCAGGCGGTCGAGCCCTCAAAGAAGCGGGCTTCGACTTCGACGTCTGCTACACCTCGCGTCTCAAGCGCGCAATTCACACCCTCGACATCGTGCTCGGCCAAATGGATCGCGAGTGGTTGCCCGTCATCAAATCCTGGAAGCTCAACGAGCGCCACTACGGAGCGTTGCAGGGTCTCAACAAGGCCGATGCCGCAGCGGAGCACGGCGACGAGCAGGTGCTCATCTGGCGCCGCTCCTTCGATGTCTGCCCGCCGGCACTCGAGCCGGACGACGCGCGCGATCCCCACACCCAGGAGCAATACCGTGATGTCGCGCCCGATCAGCTGCCCTATACCGAGTGCCTCAAGGACACGATCGCCCGCGCCTGGCCTTATTTCGAAGACGAGATTCGCCCCCAGATGCTCGCCGGCAAGCGCGTACTCATCGCCGCACACGGCAACTCCCTGCGCTCACTCGTCATGAAGCTCGAGCACCTCACGCCCGAGGAGATCCTCAAGGTCAACATCCCCACCGGCGTGCCGCTCGTCTACACCTTCGACACCGATTTCAACGTCCTCGACAAGCGCTACATCGGCGACCCGGCGACCATCGCCGCCAAGATCGACGCCGTGGCCAATCAGGGCAAAGCGCACAAGTAGCCCCAACCCAAAACCGACGCGTGGCGCCGCACGGCCCAGATGCGACGTCACGCCGCCCATACACAGGAGCGCACCATGCTCAACCATCTCAAACAACACTTTGGCTCCCGACGCACCGGTGGTCACGGAGGCCTAGACATTGCGCGGCATATCGGCCCTGGGCTGCTCGTGACCGTCGGCTTTATCGACCCGGGCAACTGGGCCTCCAATATGGCCGCGGGCTCGCAGTTTGGCTACGCGCTGCTGTGGATCGTCACGCTGTCCACGATTATGCTCATTGTGCTGCAGCACAACGCGGCGCACCTGGGTATCGCCACGGGCGCCTGCCTTGCCGAGGCCACGACACGTTACCTCCCCCGCTTCGTTGGACGCACGGTACTCGCCAGTGCCTATCTCGCGACTGTCGCCACCGCCATGGCCGAAGTCCTGGGTGGCGCGATTGCCCTTCAAATGCTCTTTGGGCTGCCCGTGCGCGCGGGCTGCGTCATCGTGGCGGCAGTATCGATGGCGATGCTCATGACGAACTCCTACAAGCATGCCGAACGCTGGATCATCGCCTTCGTAGGCGTGGTAGGACTCTCGTTTTTGGCCGAGCTTGCACTAGTCAAGGTCGACTGGCCGCAAGCCGCCGCAAGCTGGATCACGCCTAGTATGCCCACTGGCTCTGCCGCGATTATCGTGAGCGTCCTGGGTGCGGTCGTTATGCCACACAACCTTTTTCTGCACTCCGAGGTCATCCAATCCATGCACTTCGAAGGCCAAGGCGAGCAGGTTATCGAAGAACGTCTGCGCTACGAGCTCTTCGACACGCTCTTTTCGATGGGCGTGGGCTGGGCAATCAACTCGGCCATGGTCATCCTGGCCGCAACGACCTTCTTTGCGCACGGCATGGTCGTAGACGACCTCACCGTCGCAGCGGCCACGCTCTCCCCCATCTTGGGCCCGGCGAGCTCGACCATCTTTGCGGTAGCGCTGCTGTTCGCGGGATTATCGAGCAGCGTGACAGCGGGCATGGCGGCGGGAACCATCACTGCGGGCATGTTCGACGAGGAATACGACATCCACGACCGACATTCCTCGGTCGGGGTGGCGGCCTGTTTCGCCGGAGCAGTGGCGGCGTGCCTGGTCGTTCCAAATCCTTTTGAAGGTCTCATCTGGAGTCAGGCACTGCTGTCGCTTCAGCTGCCGATTACGGTCTTTGTGCTCATACGACTCACCAGTTCACGCCGCGTCATGGGCAAATACGCCAATTCGCGCCCGCTCAACGCGCTGCTTGTAGGGATTGGTGCCATCGTGACGATTCTCGATGTCGTGTTGTTGACAGGGATGTAATGGGACGGGGCACCTACCCAGGCAAACGTCTCGATCTGTAACATCTAGACCCGCTTTTGATGTCTAGATGTTACAGATCGAGATCATTCCGAGGGACAGCTCCGTTTGTCTCGATCTGTAACAGGAAGACCCGTTTTGAGCCGTTAGACGTTACAGATTAAGACAAAAGGTCGGCCGGACTCACAACAGACAGGATCGGCCAACAGCAACCGTGATCCCTTGGGGGCGGAGGAAAAGGGCCCCGGCCGAGAATTCGACCGAGGCCCTTGGACAGAGCTATGTTCGGCTTTCGCCGTGTGTCTGCGAGCTACTCCTCGACGAGCTCAAACTGATCGGGACCGACGCCACACACCGGGCACACATAATCCTCGGGCAGCTCGGGCGTATCGACCTCAACCTCGTAACCGCAAACGACGCACACGAACTTATACGTCTTCTTCTCCTCAGCCATGATGTTCTCCTCTCAAACGCAACTGGTGATGTACTTCATTTATCAGTATAGATTCTTAATAATATAATGCAAGTATTTTTAAAACATTTCTAACCTTGATACGAGGACGCCTTCGGAGGCGTCTTGCCCTTCAGGACCTTATGGTAGTAATCGTAGGTGAGCGGCGTCTCGTCACTCAAGCGCTCGGCATCCTCGACCTCGCCGATAAACAGTAGATGCGTGCCAACATCCACAGTGTCGATCAAATGGCAGCTAAACAGGGCCGCCGCGTGCTCGGGCACATAGGGCATGCCCAGAGCCGTCTCGCGGGTCTCGTATTTAGCAAACTTGTCATAATCGCTGCTGGTGCGGAACCCAAAGTTACCGATGTAGAGCATGTCGGCGGTCTGATCGATCACGGTCAGCGCGAACGCTTTGGCCGAAGCGATGACGCCCGAGGTGACGTTGTCCTTGTTCACGGCAACCGAAATGCGCGGCGGCATGGACGTCACCTGCACCGCAGTGTTGATGACGCAGCCGGCGCGCAGCCCGTCTGCCGCGGCGCTCACCACGTACAGACCGCTCGGCATGGTAAAGAACGCAGTTTTGTCCATAACAATCACTCCCCTAACGCGGGTTGGAACCTCATGGATGTATGTACCCACAAAAAAGGCGGCGCCCACAACGGACACCACCTTTGAGACATATGTGTCAAAACAGTATAAGCAAGATGAGACGCCCGCAGTTGCGGTGAAATAAGGACTGAATAGCCCCTCAAACAGGCAAAACAGTCCGTATTCCACCGCAACTTATACAGAACGCCTAGCGATTGCGCTCCTTGAGGGCGCGGTCGATCTCGCGCTGGACATCGCGCTTGGCCATATCCTCGCGCTTGTCGTAAAGCTTCTTGCCGCGGCCTAGGCCCAGCAGCAGCTTTACGCGGCCGTCGGTATTAAAGTAGAGCTCCAGCGGCACCAGCGCATAGCCGCGGTTGCGAAGTTTGCCGTCAAGAAAGTCGATCTCCTTGCGGTGCAGCAGCAGACGGCGCCGACGGTCGGGATCGCGATTCCACACGCCACCATGACTATAAGGGTGGATATGCAGGCCGACGAGCCAGCACTCCCCACCACGAATCAGTGCGAAGGTATCGGTAATCTGGCACGCGCGCTCGCGAATCGACTTGACCTCGGTACCGCTCAGCTCAATACCGCACTCAAACGTCTCATCGATAAAGTACTCGTGATGTGCCGAGCGATTCTTGGAAATGAGCTTGCGCTCGCGCTTACTGGGCATCGCCGGCCTCCTTGGCGCCATCGGCGTTTGAGCCCGCAGCCTCGCGCTTTGCCCTGCGCTCGGCATTAAGCTCGGCATCGCTCTCGCGCACCAGTTTGATAATCGCCGCGCAGGCCTCCTCGCCCACCAAGTCGCGAGCACGGACCGTCAGGCGCGTAGCCTCCTGCTTGTCGCCGTCGCTTGCAGCATCGGTCGCGCACATGATCAGGCAGATGGCGATCTCGGCCGAAGGCGAGGTCGGCACGCCCTGCAGGGCGAGCTCACCCATCACATGGTCGTCACTCTCGTCCGCGGCATCCGGATAGGTGGTATGGATCTTGTTGAGCAGGCGCGTCGTATGCGCATCATTGGGCGCCAGGCGCAGCGCCAGACGCGCGCAGCCCACGGCAGCCGAAACGTTCTCGGTCTCGGGCTCCAAGAAGTACTGACCCAAGTTGGTGTAGGCGCGTGCGGCGCACTTACCGTCGCTCGCGCGCTCCAGCACCGAGAACGAGAGCGATGCCCACTCCTGCTTGTCCTCGAGCGCGCGGAACAGCTCGGCCAAGTCCAAG
>CAUAGV010000141.1 GCA_958428675.1 uncultured Collinsella sp. | reverse complement strand
TAAGCGTACCAAACTCGATCTTGGCGGTAACGTTTTTGAGGTTGTTGGCGCGGGCGCCCGTGATCTTAAGGCAGCCGCGACCGGGCTTGCGGCGTTCATCGGGAACCCGGATCATTCGTTTGCCGGTCAGATAAGCGCCCGTCATCGACTCGGGACACGCCATGATATCGGCAGGCGTTCCCGCCGCGACTACGTGTCCGCCGTTCACGCCCGCGCCGGGGCCCATGTCGATCACATAGTCGGCAGCACGAATCGTATCCTCATCATGCTCGACGACGATGACGGTATTGCCGATATCGCGTAGGCGCTCAAGCGTCTTGATCAGGCGCTCGTTATCGCGCTGATGGAGGCCAATCGATGGCTCGTCCAAAATGTACAGGACACCCATGAGGCCGGCGCCGATCTGCGTTGCCAGGCGAATGCGCTGGGCCTCGCCTCCGGAAAGCGTCGCCGAGGCACGATCGAGGGTCAGATAGTCGAGTCCGACATCGACCAGAAAACGCAAGCGCTCCAGGATTTCCTTGACGATGCGCCCGCCGATAAACTGTTGGCGCTCGGTAAGCCCCAAGCCCTCAAAAAACTCGAGCGACTCGCGGCACGATAGGCAGCAGACCTCGTAAATGGACTTGCCGCCCACGGTGACGGCGAGCATCTCGGGGCGCAAACGAGCGCCGTGGCAGCTCGAGCACGGCTCCTCGCGGATGTACTTCTCCAAGCGCGCCTTGGTGTTCTCATTAGTCGTCTCGGTATAGCGCTCGTACAGGATATTGCGCACGCCCGAGAACTTGGTGTCCCACTGGCTGCGGCGCCCATCGAGCTTTTGATAGTCGACCGAAATCTTCTGGTCGCCCATGCCGTCTAAAAACGCGCGACGCACCCGCGGAGGCAGATCCTCCCACGGCGTATCGACGCTCACCTTAAAGTGTTTGCAGACCGCAGCGAAAATCTGCGGATAGTAGTTAGAGTTGCCAAACAGGCTGCCAAAGACCCCGTCGGCGATCGACTTCGAGGGGTCTTCGATTAGGGCCTCGGCATCGACCGTCTTCTTAAAGCCCAGGCCATCGCACTCTGGGCACGCGCCATAGGGCGCGTTGAACGAGAAATCACGCGGCTGCAGGTCATCGATGGAGTGCCCATGCTCCGGGCACGCTAACGCCAGCGAATACTCCAGCAACTCGCCTTCGGTCCCCTCGGGAGCATCGCGGTCGGGCAGCAAGTATACGTTCACATTGCCGTGCGCCAGCGCGGTCGCCTGCTCAACAGACTCGGCGATACGGCCCAGCGAGTTCTCACGGATCACGATGCGGTCGACCACGACCTCGATATCGTGCTTGAACTTCTTGTCCAGATCGATCGGATCGTCGAGCGAGCGCACTTCACCGTCGACACGCACGCGGCTAAAGCCCTCGGCGCGAAGATCCTCAAACAGTTTGGTGTACTCGCCTTTTCGCCCGCGCACCACCGGTGCCAGCACAAACGCGCGGCGGCCCTCCCCCGCCGTCAAGACCTTGTCGGCAACCTGGTCGGTCGTCTGGCGCTCAATGACACGGCCGCATTCGGGACAGTGCGGGGTGCCCACACGGGCGAACAGCAGGCGCAGATAGTCATAAATCTCGGTTACGGTGCCAACCGTCGAGCGAGGGTTTTTAGACGTCGTCTTTTGGTCGATCGACACCGCCGGCGAAAGGCCGTCGATTGAATCCAAGTCGGGTTTGTCCATCTGTCCCAAGAACTGGCGCGCATAGCTCGAAAGACTCTCGACGTATCGACGCTGGCCCTCAGCATAGATAGTGTCGAATGCCAGCGAACTCTTGCCCGAGCCAGAAAGACCGGTAATGACCACGAGTTGGTCACGCGGAATGGAAACATCGATATCACGGAGGTTGTGCTCACGGGCGCCGCGAATAACGATAGAAGAATCAGACATGGAAGCTCCTTGCCTCCTATTGCATCGAATCATACTGCCGATGAGTTTAGCGCACTCGACGCGCACAGATGTTCGTAATACAAGATTCGCAGACCTTTAGCTTTGCGTATCGGGCGCTTTGTTTCTCGAAATGCCGTGGAAAGGTTACAGTAATCTAATACTGAACTTAATTTGTTGTACCAGAGGAACGTCCATGACCGAAGATATCCCCCTTGAAATCACTTCGAGCGACATGGCCAATCTGCCCATATTCATCGCCGTCCTTATCGTGGCCGCCGTCGTCGTGCGCGTGTATTTTTCAATCAAACGCAACGAAAAGCCACCCATTGCCCGCGTCTTTTGGTGCGCGACGCTCCTCGTCCCGCTCGGCGTGGTAGCTGCATGGATTACGAATCAATTGCTCGTAAATGAGGGCAGCTCCCTATGGATCCTTTCTTATTCGGCGCTCGGTGCTGTCGCCGTCATGCTTCTTGTCGAGCCCTTGGTTTCGGGACTTATCGACCAAACCGACCTTGCGACGGGAACGGTTGCCTGTATTTGCCGTGACATCCTTGTCATCGCCGCTGTTTCAGCGCTCTCGTTCGTTTCACTCGAAATTGCCTGCAACGAAACGTTCTATCGCATTCCCGCCAACTCATTCGGGTTTTCCGTCGGGCTGCTCGCGACGGTTCTGCTCTCCCTTTATTTGCTGGGACAGCGTCATGGAGGCGTCATGGCTCTCGTGCCCGTCGTCTGCTGCATCCTTGGCATTGCCGAGCACTTCGTCATAACGTTTAAAGGCGAAGCCATCCTGCCAAGCGATATCTTGGCCCTTGGCACCGCAATGGAAGTGAGCGAGGGATACGAGTTTACCTTTACCGCCGGAATCGTAACCTCTCTCGCCCTGCTGGAGATTTCCCTGGGGCTTCTTTCGCTCATCCGACCGCGAAAGCTCCGTACGCCCACCCATGTCTTCCCCGCTATCGCCGCTAACCTCTGTGCTTTTCTGCTAGTGACCGTTGTGGGGCTCTCAGGCTTTTCCAACATCGACTTGGAGCAGGCGCTGGATTTTGGATTTGACCGTTGGCAGCCCATCACCACGTATGCGTCTCAGGGTTTTATCACTTCGTTCACCGAAATGGTCAACGAGTTGCCCATTGAGAAGCCCGAAGACTATACGCCCGATGAGGCGCAGAGCATCGAGCAGGAGCTCGCCGCCGCCTACGACAGCACATATGGCTCGAGCGAACAGCGCGCGGCGGCCGTTGCCCAGTTCAATGAAATCAAGCCGACGATTGTTGCCGTCATGAACGAGAGTTTTAGCGACCTTTCGTGCTTTGAGCAGCTCCAGACGGCCGGGTACACCGGCCCCGCATTCTACAACTCGCTTCCCGACACACTTGTTCGCGGCACCATGCTCGCTTCGGTCGCCGGTGGCGGAACGGCGAACTCCGAATTCGAATTTTTGACCGGAGCGACAACGGCCTTTGTCGGATTAGGCAAGATCCCCTATCAGCTGTATCAGATGAATGGCGTCAACAGCCTGGCAAAGGACCTTAAAGAGCTTGGGTATACCGCTACCGCTATGCACCCGCAAAACCCCGTCAACTACCATCGCGATAAAATCTATCAGCAGCTGGGCTTTGGAGACTTTCTTTCAATCGGCGATTTCGAAGGTGCGCCCTATTACCATGCCGGCGTATGCGACTACGCCACCTACGACAAGATACTCGACCTGCTTAGAACCGACGAAGCCCCACAGTTCATCTTTGACGTCACGATGCAAAATCACGGCGGCTACGACTATGGCACCGTTCCCGCCGAAGAGCTGACAAACTATTGGGTCGAGGGAGCCAGTGAGGGTGCCAACAGCGCGCTCAACACCTATCTCACCTGCATCAACGCATCCGACCGGGACCTCGAGTACTTTATCAACGAGCTCCGCAATATCGGCAGACCGGTTGTTCTTGTCTTTTTTGGCGACCATCAGCCGAGCGCCGCAACGACTCTCAACGACGAGCTGTACCCTCAGGAAGATACGGCAAGCCACGCTTTCCGTATCTATCAGTCGACATATCTCGTCTGGGCTAACTATGAGATCGCCGGCAATACCGAGCTTAACGTCTACGACACCGTCGGGGCAAACGAGATTGCAGCCATTACCCTTAATAAGATCGGCGCCCCGCTCACCAATTACCAAAAGGCCCTGCTTGCGACAAGGTCAGATGTGCCCACCATCAATGTCGCCGGCTATCTCGGTGCCGACGGGCTGCGCTACGACTTGGAATCGGAAGACAGCCCCTACGCCTCGACGATCGACAAGCTGCAGCGCATGCAATACCTCGAGTTCGCCAGCAAAGTTCAGTAAGCCCGCCCATTCGCTTGGGCCCATCGTATTGCAAGCACGCTCGGCCCAAACGCATCGCAAATGACTCCCACTCGCAAACGAGGGTACAATGACGCTCGTGTCACATCGCGGGGCCCCGGCCCCAGCATATACAAAGGAGTCATACATGGGTTGCGAACACGCACAAGCCGCCGGCGGACAAACGTCGCCGTCGCAATTTGAGGAGAACACGCTGTCCGAGGTCAAGCGCGTCATCGCCGTGCTTTCCGGCAAGGGCGGTGTCGGCAAGTCATTTGTCACCGGTGCCATCGCCACCGAGCTTGCCCGTCACGGCCACAAGGTCGGCGTCCTCGATGCCGACATCACCGGTCCCTCTATCCCCAAGATGTTCGGTATGAGTGGACGCCACGTCCATGCCCTTGGCAACCTTATGCTGCCCGAAATCTCCGAGCACGGCGTCAAGGTCATGAGCTCCAACCTGCTGCTCCAAAACGAGACCGACCCCGTCCTTTGGCGCGGCCCGGTCATCGCAGGCGCCATTAGGCAGTTCTGGAGCGAAACC
>CAUAGV010000140.1 GCA_958428675.1 uncultured Collinsella sp. | reverse complement strand
CCCTCCCAACGGGTCGTCTCTTATGGGGCGGCCCGTTTTTTGATCCCAAGGGAACGGCAGGAAAGCGAATCATTTGGGTAGACTCTTTGGAGTTCGTCATCGATAGCAAGGAGGCGCCATGGGGCGCAATAACAAGCATAAGCGCGGTGCCCGAAATAAGCGTGGGCCGGTGCGCAGCGAACGCCGTCCGAGCCTGACCGGGCGCGTGCAGCTCCATGAGCATGGCGCCTATGTCATAACCGAGAGCGGCGACTACAAGGTTATGGGCCGCGGTAAGCGCGAGATCATGGATGGCGATACCGTTGCCGTGAGCATTAAGAACAGCCCGCACGGTGAGCGGCGCGCCGTGATCGAAGGCGTGGTTGAGCGCGCAGCCATAAGCGTGGTGGGTACGTACCAGACCGCTGGTCCGCTCGGTGTGATCGAGCCGCTCGATTCGCGCCTGAAGGCCGACTTCTTCATTCTGCCCGAGGATACCTCGGCGGATCGTCTGGGCGTCCACCCGGGTGATGCCGTTGTCGCGCGCATTTTGACCTACCCGACGCGCCTGGAATCGGGCACCGTGACGATCGAACGCCGCATTGGCGGAGATGACGCGCCCGATTTGGGCGTTCAATACGTGATGGCGCGTTACGGCTATACCGATAGCTATCCCGAGGCCGCGCTGGACGAGGCCGAGGGACTTTCGCTCGATGTGTCCGCGGCGCTTAAGGACCCGCTCCGCCGCGATCTGCGCGACCGCTTTGTCATCACGATCGACCCGGTCGACGCGCGCGACTTTGACGATGCCATTTCGCTTGAGCGCACGCCCGAGGGTGGCTACAAGCTGGGTGTGCATATCGCTGACGTTTCTCACTATGTGGCTTGGGACGGGCATATCGATCTTGAGGCTCGCCATCGTACGACATCGGTGTATCTGGCCGATCGCGTGCTTCCCATGCTGCCCGAACGCCTGTCCTGTGACCTGTGTTCGCTTCGCCCTGACGAGGACCGTCTTGCGTTTACCGTTGACATTGAACTCGATGCGCAGGGTCGCGTGCGGCATTACGATCCGTACCCCAGCGTGATTCGCTCGCGTGTGCGTATGGACTATGACGGCGCCGAGGCGCTGCTGGTGCGCGCCGGCGCGGTGGAGTATGGGGTGCTGGAGGGTGCGGCCGAGGATGTTGCGGCTGCTGAGGCCTCGCGCGAGGAGGCGCTTGAGCGCGGTCTTGCGTGCGAGAAGGCCGCCCGCGGCTGCAACGTCGACCTCGGCAATTTCCTTGTCGCCGCCAACGAACTCGCCGAACTTCGCCGTCGTATTCGTCGCGTCCGCGGCTCAGTCGATTTTGACACGGCCGAGATTCGCGCTCTATTGGATGAGGACGGAGTACCCGTGCAGATTGTGGCGCGCGAGCGTTCGTGTGCCACGTCGCTTATCGAGGAAGCCATGCTGCTCGCCAACGAGTGCGTTGCAGAGTGGCTGGCAGACCGTGATATCGAGGCCTGCTATCGCGTGCATGAGGATCCGAGCCCCGATAGCCTGCACGGTGCCGCCGTTGCGCTGGCGCAGCTAGGCATCATCGACGATCGCCGTGCTGCCGGTATTGCCCTGGGGAGTCCCGATGAGCTGCAGGCTGCAGTTGATGCTGCCGCCGGTACGGCCAACGCACCGCTCGTCAACACGCTGCTTCTGCGCAGCATGCAGCGCGCGCTGTACAAGCCGCGCAACGAGGGCCACTTTGCGCTCGCCGCGCCGTGCTACTGCCACTTTACGAGTCCCATCCGTCGCTACCCCGATCTGGTGGTGCACCGCGTACTCAAGCTGCAGTTGGCCTATGAGCAGCTCGGCGGCAAGGACGCCTTGGTCCGTACGCCGCGGCTGATCGGCAAGGGGCGCGAGTCGCTGCCGCGCATTCTGCCGCAGATCTGCCGCGCATGCAGCGATGCCGAGCGCGCGGCAGATGCCGCCAGCCATGCGACGCAAAAGATCAAGATTGCCCAGTACTATGAGGACCGTCTGGGCGAGCGCTATGCCGGAACCGTCTCGTGGATTAGCAGCATGGGCCTCTTTGTACGCTTGGACCTGACGCAGGTCGAAGGCTTGGTTTCGATCAAGAGCCTGGGCAACGAGTGGTTCGAGTTCGACGAGGACGCGCTAACGCTCACAGGTGCCGACACGGGCACCCGTTACGAGCTGGGGCAGCGCGTAATTATCGAGGTCTCGCGCGTCAATACCACGCGTGGGCACTTGGACTTTAAGCTTATCCATTAGCCAAATCCCGACTCATGGTGGGGGAGCGGAGGGCGGCCTTTCGGGACCGCCCTTCGCATTTGAATCGTGGCTACCTTGCCGTCTGCTCGGCCGCCCGCTTACCTGCTATTTGAGAGGTAAAACCTACCAAAATAAACCTGTCCCTTTTTGGCAGGTTTACAAGAAAGCGGGGATGAGATGGCGACGGTGTATGGTTATGCGCGGGTGAGTTCGCGCGATCAGAATCTTAATCGGCAGTTGGATGCGCTGGGCGCCTATGGCGTGGGCTCGGCGAATATTTATGCCGACCATGCGAGCGGCAAGGACTTCGATCGCCCGCGGTATCGCGATCTGCTGCACGTCCTGGGAGACGGGGACGTGCTGGTGGTGCTTTCTATCGACCGACTTGGTCGTAATTACTCCGAGATTCTTGAGGAATGGCGACGCATTACCAAGGAGCTCGGGGTTGCCATTGTGGTGTTGGACATGCCATTGCTTGACACGCGCGCCAGGGCCAGCGGCGCGCCGGATGTGACCAACACCCTGATTGCCGATATTGTGCTGCAGCTGCTGAGCTACGTGGCGCAGGTGGAGCGCGAGAATATCGATCGGCGCCAGGCGGAGGGGATTGCGGCGGCGCGGGCGCGAGGGGTTCGTTTCGGTCGACCTCGCAAGCCGTGCCCTCCTCAGTTTGAGCTGGTGCGCGATAGCTATGAGGCAGGCGATATTACCCGCAGCCAGGCAGCAAAGTGCCTGGGCGTGTGCGTGGGGACGTTCGATCGCTGGATGCGCGAGGCGGGGTAGGGGTTTGCGTCGCTTTGTCGCTTCCTGTTGCGATTCAAATTTTGATACGGTGACGATGTCATTTGGGGCTACACTCGCTGATATTCAAAAAAGGAGGTAGGCCCTTGGCGCGCGTAAAACAAATAATCGGATGGACCGCGATCGTTCTGTTCGCTGCAACGCTGGCGGGCATCTGGGTGCTGACGGAGCAAAATGCGGTGGAGACGTCGTTGCTGAGCGAGTCCACCGCGCGTGTGGTGGAGGGTCAGGCTACGGGCGTACAGGCTGCCGATGCCACGGGTGAAGCTCAGACCGAGAACGGGATGACCGGGGGCACCGATTCGGCTGCTTCGAATGTCCGGTCTGGCCGACTTGCTTCCATTCGCATGTGGGTGGGCGCGAACGTCCGTCGCGTTGCCCATACCGTAGAGTTTTTCTTCGTCGGATTGTTCGCCTCGGTGGTCGTGGTTTGCTTTTCCAGGCGTCCGTGGAGCGTATGCTCCCGTTGCCTGCCCGTATTGCTATTTTGCGCCGCCTGCTCCATTGGCGATCAGGTGCATAAGATCTTTGTTCCCGGCAGGCATTTCGACGTTATCGATTTAGGATTCGATGCTGCGGGCTATGTCACCGCCATGCTGTTGGTATTGCTGGCAGCGGCGTTGGTGCGCTATGCGACTCGGCCGATCGGCGCCCATGCGAGGCGCTAGCCGGTAACAAACCCGTTTCTGATAATGCGACCTTGTTGAATTATTTTGTGTCGCGCGTATTTCCGAGCGGTCGGATTTGAGGGGCGAGCGGTAGAACGCTCTCCCTTTGTGCGCCACGATGCGGCACAATGTACCGCAAAAGCTGTTTGTATCCGGTACGAATCGTTCGTTGGTCTTTAATTCTTCTCAACGGAGGTGTTTGAGATGGCAAACGGATTGCTTTTGCGGCTTCGCGAGCGTGAGCTCAGCGCGAGCCCGGCGGAACGCAATGTCATCGCATATGTAAGCGCTCATCCGCACGAGGTGGTCGGGCTGTCCGTCCGCGGTCTTGCCGATGCCACGTTCTCCTCGCCCTCGAGCATTTTGCGCTTTTGCAAGCGCTTGGGTTTTGCGGGCTACAAGGAGTTCCAGCGCGAACTGATTGCCGAGCTGGTGCTCTTGGGTGACAAGAAAGACGTTGCCCTCGAGGACATCTCCATGGATGACAGCGTTGAACGTATCGTGGGGAAGGTGATGAAAAGCAACGTGCGCACGATCGAAGCGACGGCGCGAACGCTCGATTACACCGTCTTGGAGCGATGCGCGGCCTATCTTAAGCGGGCACGCGCAGTCAATCTGTTCGGTATCGGTGCCTCTCGTTTGGTCGCGCACGATCTGGCGCAAAAGCTCATGCGTGTCGACAAAGAGTGCCATCTGTACGACGACTGGCATGATCAGCTCTTGTGTGCCAAGAACATGCATGAGGGCGATATGGCAATCGCCTTTAGCTACTCGGGCTTGACGCAAGAGGTGCTGGACTGCACCGCCGAGGCCCAACGTCACAACTGTCCCGTTGTGGCCGTGACCAAAGTAGATGGATCATCCAAGCTTGCCACCATGGCCGATGCCGTGCTCGGCGTCGCTGCGAGTGAGCCCTTGGTCCGCAGCGGTGCCATGGCTTCGCGTATGGCCCAGCTTATGGTTGTCGATGCCCTGTACGCTGCTTACGTTGCCAGCGACTACGAACGAGCGACGCATGTCATTAAGCAAAACTACATCGAGAAACAGGAAAGATGAGGTGAATGAAATGCTCGATTTAACAAAATTCACGACCGAACAG
>CAUAGV010000139.1 GCA_958428675.1 uncultured Collinsella sp. | reverse complement strand
CAACCGGGCCATAACCGGAGCGCACGGACAGACGATCGACCAGACGCGTACCGGCAGCGCCATTGGCAGCAGCACCGCCGCTCACGCCGCGCGCCATCAGCAGTGCCTCACCCGAGGCCTTCTTCTGGTCCAGGGCAGCGCGACCGGCGCGCTCGAGTGCGGCAGCGTTATCGAACAGCAGGGCATCGATATCACCTGCGAGCAGCTGCTCAACCAGACCCTCGAGCTCACGCGGTGCCTCGAGCACATCGCCCAGACGGCCCGAAACATCGTCGCCCAGCGCGCCCACCAGACGGCTCACCAGCGGCGAGCTGTCTGCCATGCGGGCATCGAGCTTCTTTTGGCTGGCAAGCTCCGAGCGAACCTCGGACAGCTTGTTGCGCGCTTCGCTCTCGCGATTACGCAGGTCCTTGAGGGCAGCGCGTGCCGTCTCGGTGGCCTCGCGCGCATCGTTCTGGGCCTGACGAGCCGCCTCAAGGGCACTCTCAAGCTCCTCAGCACGGTCGCGACGGCTCTCGAGCGAGGCCGTGACCTCCTCGAGCTGTTCATCGATCTGCTCCAAGCGCGAGGCGTACATGTTGTCCTCAACCTCGGCGTTACTCAACGAGTCCTTCACCTTGGCGAGTTCGAGCGCCGCGTTATCGGCCCGACGCTGCACATCGCGTTGCTCACGCGTAAGCTGCGAAATCTGATTGTCGAGAGCCACGCGTCGCTCGTGGAGCTCAGCGGCGGCAGGACCAGCGGCGTCAACGCCCTCCTGGGCCTGCATGTGCGCGCCGGTCACTTCCTCAAGCTGTGCACGCGCGTCCTCGAGCTCCTCGACCACGCGACGACGCTGATGCTCGGAGCTCGAGATCTGGCCACGCATGTCGGACAGGCGCGACACCATGTTGTGGCCCTTTTCCTCGAGCAGGCGCATATCGGAGTTAATGCGGCCGACCACGTCTTGCATATGGCGGCGCTGCTCGCCCAGGTCGCCCACAAACAGGCCCTTTTCCTCGAGCATAACCTGGAGCTTCTCGAGCTCGCGCTCCTTTTCGCCCATGCGGTACTGCGCAAGCTCCAGCTCGGCGGCGCCTTCCTTGGAGCGGCTCTCCAGGTCGTTCCACTGCGACTGCAGCGAACGCAGCTCGTCGACGGCTAGCATCTGCGTAAGCTCGTTCGCGCGCGAGGACAGCTCTTTGTACTTGCGCGCACGATCGACCTGACGCTCCAGCGGTCGCAGCTGACGGGCAATTTCCTTATTGATGTCGCGGGCACGCGTCAGGTGCTCGTCCATCGACTTAATCTTTTTGAGCGCACGCTCCTTGCGGCGCTTGTGCTTGGAGATGCCGGCGGCCTCCTCGATGAGGGCACGGCGCTCCTCGGGGCGGCTCTGCAAAATGGCGTCGAGCTTGCCCTGGCTGATGATGGAATGCGTATCCTTACCCAGGCCCGAATCGTGCAGGATGTCCTGAATGTCCATCAGGCGGCACGGACTCGAGTTGATGAGGTACTCGCTTTCGCCCGAGCGATACATGCGGCGGGTGATAGCCACCTCGTCAAAGTCGACAGGCAGCATATGGTCCGAATTATCGAGCACCAGCGTGACCTCGGCCACACCCACCGGCTTGCGCGCCGACGAGCCCGAGAAGATGACGTCCTCCATGGCCTGGCCGCGCAGCTGCTTGGCGCTCTGCTCGCCCAGGACCCACAGAATCGAGTCGGATATGTTCGATTTTCCCGAGCCGTTGGGACCGACGATGACGGTTAGGCCCGGCTCAAACGTCATATGGGCGCGGTCGGCAAACGACTTGAACCCTTTGAGCGTGAGGGACTTGAGATACACGGTTCCTCGCTTAAACAGGCTTCTTGTTGAGAATCACGCCGTTAGTGGTGTAACCCATGCGGTCGAGCGCCTCGAGCGCGGCAGCTCCCTCGGCTTCCTTCTTGGAGGAGCCGGTGCCGCGGCCCTGGCGGATACCGTCGATAAGCACCACGGCGGTAAAGGTGGGCGCATGCGCGGGGCCCTCGGAGCCGACCAGTTTATACGCGGGAGGCTCATGGCCGTCTGCCTGAACGCACTCCTGCAAGAACGACTTGGGGTTCGCAGGGTGCTCGGCACGCTCGGAGGCCAGGTGCGGCTTGAGCGTACGATGGATAAAGTCCGCCGCAACATCCCAGCCGGCATCCAGATACAACGCGCCCACAAGCGACTCGTAGACGTTCTCAAGCGCCGAGTGCAGACCGCGCGCGCCGGTACCGGTCTCGGAGGCACCAAAGATGATGATGTCGTCGATGCCCAGCTCATGCGACACCTCGGACAGCGTGGCGCCCGAGACAAGGGACACCTTCAGGCGCGTGAGCTTGCCCTCGTCAAACTCGGGATAGGACTCAAAGAGTGAACGGGCGACGACGGCGCCCAAAATGGAATCGCCCAAAAACTCAAGGCGCTCATAGCTGGCAGAGACCGGCTGGCCCTCGACGGCCGAGGGATGCGTGAGCGCCGCGCGCAGCAGCACCTTGTCATTGAACTCGTGGCCCAGAATCTCCTGTGCGCGCGTAAGTCGTTCGGATAAAGCCAAGACCTAAGCCTCCCTGGCGTTTTCAATCGCGTCGACGGCGTCGGCGACAGAGTTGAGCGAGAGCAGGGTCTCATCATCGATCTCGAGATTGAACTCGTCCTCGATAGCCGTAACCAGCTGCAGGCGCTCGAGCGAGTTGGCATCGAGGTCGTCAAAGGTGGTCTCATCGCTAATTTCGGCAACATCGACGCCCAGAACGTCAGCAGCGACCTCGGCGATCTTGTCGAAGATTTCGGAGCGGTCCATAGCGCTTCCTCTCATAGTGCATGAATACCAAAAGATTGGCACCGCGCGGGCGGCACCAAGACACGGTTTTGATTCTACCCCACGACGTGCGCCGCGAGGCACATAACAGCGCTCTAACTCGCTCTTATAAAACGATACCGTCCATAGAGTTGGCGACATTCTCGACCAGCCCGGCGCGCACGGCTTCAGCCGCCGCGAGCGTACCGTTTTTGACGGCCTCGACCGAGGTGGCACCGTGACCGATCAGGACCACGCCACGCAGGCCCAAAAGAATCGCGCCGCCCTTGGCATCACCAGAGAGCTTGGTCTTAATCTCGCGCATCTGCTTTTTGATGAGCAGCGCGGCGATCTTGGTGCCGAGCGAGGCCATAAAGGCGCCCTTGAGCTCCTGTAGCAAAAACTTGGCAGCGCCCTCGGTAGCCTTGAGAGCGATATTGCCCGACATGCCATCGGCAACGACGACATCGAAGTTACCCGAGGTGATGTCCGTTCCCTCGCAGTTACCAACAAAGCCGGGAACGGCGGCTTTCATGGCCGGGAAGCAGGCCTTGGTAAAGTTGGAGCCCTTCTCGTCCTCGGTGCCGTTGGCAAGCAGGCCCACGCGGGGATGCTCGATGCCCAGGACGACGCGGGCATAAGCACTACCCATCTGGGCAAAACGTACCATGTCATCGACCTCGACATCGGGGTTGGCGCCCATATCGCACAGCACCGTCAAACCGCCGGCGCGATTGGGCAACGCATTGGTCAGACAGGGGCGCACCGGCTGCTTCTTGCCTTCGGCCATATATCTAAACGGCGTCACATAGGCGGTGGCGGCAGCGGTCATGGCACCGGTCGAGCCGGCGGAGAAGAACGCGTCCGCATTTCCCTTCTTGATGGCGCGGCACGACAGCACGATCGACGATTTACGCTTGGTCATCACGGCGCGAATGGGATCGTCATCCATGGCGATAACGTCGGGTGCCTCAAGGGCCTCAACACGTGCATGGGAAGCAGCAAAGGGATTGACGATTTCAGCGGGGCCAGCTGCCAAGACCTCGATATCGGGATCGGCGGCAAGTGCAGCCTCGATACCATCGAGAACAACCTGAGGTTTCTCGTCTCCGCCCACAACGTCTACACAAACGCGAACGTTACTCATATACATGCTCCTTATACAAAAATGGCCGACTCATTGAGCCGGCCATTGTGGTTCCATTTGGAACGGCATCGCATCCAGAGTATACCGTTACTCGGTAACGATAACCTCGCGGTCCTTGTAGAAACCGCAGCTGGGGCACACGTGGTGCGGGAGCTTGACAGCGCCGCAACGGGGGCACGTGGACTGAGCCGCAGCCGAGATCTTCATGTTGGCGGAACGACGGGTGTGAGTGCGGATACGACCCTGCTTTTGTTTAGGTACGGGCATAGTGACCTTCCTTATGAACTATCCAGTGTGGCGATTACGCGCAAGTAGCGATACTACCACAGTTTTACTCATCGAGCTTGAGATTCTTCAATGCTGCAAATGGATTTTCCGTGGCAGCGGCCCATTCTGCCTCTGCCTGGGCGGCGCAATCGCATTGCTCGACGTTGAGATTGCAACCGCAAGTGGGACACAGACCGCGGCAATCGGGCTTGCAGAGCACCACAAACGGCGTGTCCATAACGACCGCGTCGTTGATGGGCTCACCCAGATCCACGATGCGGTCCTCACCCAGGAGCTCGTAGCCGTCCTCGTAGGCCTCGGGATCCTCGGGTTCCTCAAAGAGGTAGAACTCCTCGATCTCGCCGGCGATATCAAACGAGGCGGGCTCCAGGCAACGGTCGCACTCGCCGGTGGCGTGCGCGCGGACCATGCCGGTAAGCAAAACACCGGTACCGGCATTGGTAAAGACAACATCGTAGTCGATGCCGTCCTGTAGCTGGTACTCCTTCTCGCCCACCGTGTAGGTGGCGACATCGACCTTACCGGTCAGCGGATACGAATCACCAGGGAACTCGAGCTGCTCGGAAAGATCGACGGTAACGCTCGGGAACTCAGCCATTACCACTGACCATTCTGTTGGGCGG
>CAUAGV010000138.1 GCA_958428675.1 uncultured Collinsella sp. | reverse complement strand
GACTTGCAGCGACGGACCTCAGGACGCTCTTACACCACGTCTGCGCGCGCCACCCGATTTCATGCCATCAGAAGGCGATTTTGACACAAGGCGTCCTATGGCGGAGGAATTGCAGGTATTTATCAGCTAAGTACTTGGACATATGTTGCGTAACACTGCATATTTTGCAAAAAGATAATGCTACAGGGCTTGTGACAGTACTCATATTTGACGTTTTTTGCCCACGACCCCTTATTGCGTGGGCGAATCAGTTGCAAAGCGGGATCCAAAGCGTCCTTCGCAAACAAATAGCCGGGGCCCGCGCGATGCGGACCCCGGCTCAATACCGTGACGATATGTCAGTTACGCTCTACACGTAGAACAGGATGTCGTCGTAGGTCGGGACCGGCCAGTAGTCAGCGGCCACGATCTCCTCCATGGCATCCACGGCGGCACGCAGCGTATCCATAGCGGGAACGACCTCGTGCGCGTACACGTTGGCCTGCTCCTGGCCATCGAGGGCCTCGGCCTTCTGATGTACGGCGTCGAGCGCCTTGATGGAGTCGTTGATGGCGGTGATACCGTTGCAGAGCTTGTTGAGCGTGTTCTGCTCGCACTGCATGGCGGCCTCAGCACCGGCGGCACGAATAGTCTCAAGGCCCTTAGCGACCTTGGTGGCATAGGCGGTAATGACCGGGCGATAGGTACGACGCGCCTCGCGAACCATCGTGGTGGCCTCGATGTTCATGAGCTTGTTGTACTTCTCGAGCTTGCAGTCGTAGCGGCACTGGGCCTCGGCCTTGGTCAGGACACCCGTCTCCTCAAAGAGCGCAATGGCCTTATCGGAAACAAAGGCGGGAAGAGCGTCGGCCGTGGTCTTGTTGTTGGCAAGGCCGCGCTTCTCGGCCTCGATGGGCCACTCGTCGGAGTAACCGTCACCGGAGAACAGGATGCGCTGGTGATCGGTCAGCACCTTCTTGCAGTACTCGAGCGCGGCGTCCTGGAACTTATCCTCGGGCGTACCCTCGAGTGCGTCGGCGAAAGACTTGAGCGACTTGGCCACGGCAGCATCGAGCACCAGGTTGGAGTCGGAGACGTTCTGCTCGGAGCCGCAGGCACGGAACTCGAACTTGTTGCCGGTGAAGGCGAACGGGGAGGTGCGGTTGCGGTCGGTGTTGTCCTGCATCAGCTTGGGCAGGGTATCAGCGCCCAGGTCGAGCACGCCGCGCGTGGCGTGGACGGAAGCCTTGCCGTCGATGATCTTCTCGACAACCTCGGTAAGCTGGTCGCCCAGGAAGATGGACATAATCGCCGGAGGAGCCTCGTTGGCGCCCAGACGATGATCGTTGCCGGCCGAGGCAACGGAGGCACGCAGGAGCTCCTGATAGTTATCGACGGCCTCGATCACCGCGGTGAGGAAGACGATGAACTGCAGGTTGTCGAGCGGGGTGTCGCCCGGGTCGAGCAGGTTCTCGGACTCGGTGCCAAGCGACCAGTTGTTGTGCTTGCCCGAACCGTTGATGCCCTCAAAGGGCTTCTCGTGCAGCAGGCAGACCAAGTCGTGACGGGAGGCGATGAGCTTCATCTTCTCCATCATGACCAGATTCTGGTCGATGGCCTCGTTGACCTCGCCGTAGACAGGGGCGAGCTCATGCTGGCAGGGAGCGACCTCGTTGTGCTTGGTCTTGGCAGGAATGCCAAGCGCCCACAGTTCATCGTCCAGGTCCTTCATATAGGACGAGACGGTGGGGCGGATAGCGCCAAAGTAGTGCTCCTCGAGCTCCTGGCCCTTGCAGGGAGCAGCACCAAAGAGGGTGCGCCCGGTGATGACCAGGTCCCTGCGCTTGCGGTAAGCGTCCTTCTTGATCAGGAAGTACTCCTGCTCATCGCCCACGGAAGGAACGACCTTCTTGGGGGTCTTACCAAACAGCGCCAAAACGCGCTTGGACTCACGCGAGAGTGCGGTCATGGAGCGCAGCAGCGGGGTCTTCTTGTCCAGGGCCTCGCCCGTGTAGGAGCAAAAAGCCGTGGGGATGCACAGGACATCGTCCTTAATGAATGCGGGGCTGGTGGGATCCCAAGCGGTGTAGCCACGGGCCTCGAAGGTGGCACGCAGGCCGCCGTTGGGGAAGCTGGAGGCGTCCGGCTCGCCCTGGATGAGGTTCTTGCCCGTAAACTTGGTAATGGCGGTGCCGTCGTGGTTGGGCTCGAGGAAGCTGTCGTGCTTCTCGGAAGTAATGCCCGAAAGCGGCTGGAACCAGTGCGCGTAGTGCGTCGCGCCCTTGGAGATGGCCCAGACCTTCATGGCGTGGGCAACGGCGTTGGCCACATCCAGGTCAAGCGGCTCACCGTCCTCGAGGGTTGCAGCAAGGCGCTTCCAAATGTCCTTGGGGAGGTAGTCCTTCATGACTTCCTCCGAGAACACCATGGTCCCGAAGCGGTCAGTAAGTTCGGCCATACGGAACTCCCTTCGTATCGGCACCGCGTGAGAAGCGGTGTTGATTACTAACGAACGAGTCATAGATTAGGCTCGTCGTGTTTCCGCAACATTACCGTTATGTTGCTGTCACGAAACCAATCAATGAGGTTACCGCATCGCGGCGGCGTTGCCGCCCTCAACAGCCAATCAACTGTATAAATTGCAGACCTCTCCCCATGGTTTAAGGGTAGTCAATTTGGGATGGGGCTCTATTAACTGGTATTTCGCATCAGATACCAGTCTTTATAGCCCCATCCTAGATTGACCGCTCTGCTATAGGGAATGTCGATAGCAAGGCATCTTTGATTGGTATCCCCAAATAGCGAGTGAAACTCCACCGTGGCACAGCGGTGCTGTAGAATCCTTACAACACATCGCACTAAATATTTAAAGGAGCACGATATGCGCGTCGACGAGGTTTTTAAGCAGGCGGCATCCCGGGGCACCGCGCCCGTTTCGTTTGAGATGTTCCCGCCTAAGGGCGAGCTTTCCCTCGACACGGCTCGCGAGGTGGCAGGCAATCTGTGCAAGCTTTCGCCGAGCTTTGTCTCGGTCACCTGCTCGGCCGGCGGCTCTGGCAACGGCGCCACCACCGCCCCCATCGCGCATATGATTTCGAGCGAATTCGATACGCCCTCGGTGGCACACCTTACCTGCGTGGGCCGCTCGCACGCCGATATCGCCGCCAAGATCGGCGAGTATCGCACAGCCGGCGTTGAAAACATCCTGGCCCTGCGCGGCGACCTGCCCGCTGGCGCGACTGAGGACGACAAGCCCGCCTCGGACTACGCCTACGCCCGCGACCTCATCCCCGAGCTCGTCGACGCCGGCTTTTGTGTGGGCGCCGCAGCCTACCCCGAGGGCCACATTGCCTGTGAGGACCTCAACCTCTCGGTCGAGCACCTCAAGCAAAAGCAAGACGCCGGCGCGAGCTTCTTTGTGACGCAGCTCTTCTTTGATAACGAGTGCTTCTACCGTTTTCGCGAGCTTGCCGACAAGGCCGGCATCACCGTGCCCATTACCGCGGGCATCATGCCGTTTATGGGCAAGTCGCAGATCAGCCGCATGGTCTTTATGTGCGGCGCGTCGCTGCCCTCCCCCGTCATCAAGATTCTCGCCAAGTACGAGAACGACCCCGAGAGCCTGCAGGCAGCCGGTGTAGATTATGCCGCCCGTCAGCTTTGCGACCTTAAGGAGCACGGCGCCGCCGGTCTGCACCTGTACACTATGAATCGTCCTGCGATCGCCGCGACTATTATGGAGCGCCTGGGGTAATGGAAAAACCGCACATCGATACAACCGCTGTCGAAGTGCCGGCCGACCTTGCGTCGCCGGCGCTTTACCGTGTCGATGCTGCGAGCCATCCCCGTGTCGACCGTGCCGAGATGCTGCGGTATCTGGGTTACGGCGGCCAGCAGATTGAGCCCGAGCTGTCACGACGTATTGAGCTTGTGGTCGAGCACCTTGAGCTGGACATTGAGCCCCGTGGCGTGCGCCGCGTATTTGCCATCGATGCCACGGGCGTGGACGAGCAGGGAGAGCCTTGCATCCGTCTGGTTGGCACCAACGTTGAGTTGCAAGGTCGCGATATCTATCGCCATCTCAAAGACGCCCGCTTTGCCGCACTCATGGCATGCACCCTCGGCATGGACGCCGAGCGTCGCCTGCGCACCACGGGAGCCCAGCAGCCCCTAGAGGGAGCCGTGCTCGATGCCGCGTGCTCCGCCTATGTGGAGGCCGCCGTCGAGCAGATGGACCAGCAAGTCAAGGCCGCGGCCGCTGTACACGGGCTCACCGGCAACTGGCGCTTCAGCCCCGGCTATGGCGACTGCCCGCTTACGGCCCAGCGCTCAATCGTGGCTGCGCTCAACGCCACACGGCTCATCGGCCTGACCGTCACGCCCACCAGCCTGCTCATGCCCACCAAAAGCGTGACCGCGGTGATCGGTCTGTTCGACGGCGAAGTCCACGACGCCCAGACCCGCCCCACCTGCAATATCTGCCGCATGCGCGAGCACTGCCGCTTCCGCGCCGCCCACACCACCTGCTATTCCAGCCATTAGGAGCCCTCAATGTTTACTCCGCTTATCACTCATGATTCTGACGGCACTGCATTGGCGGCACCCGTTGATGCCGCACGTCGCAACGGTGCCACGTACAAGGCGCGCACGATCGACGATCTGCGCATTAAGGACGATCGCCTGCGTGCGGCCATCGAGGGCACGGGACACCTGCTGTTCGACGGCGGCATGGGCACCATGCTGCAGGCCGCTGGCATGAAGGCGGGCGCCCTGCCCGAGCTGCTCAACTTTGAGGAACCCCAGGTCATTACCGACATTCAGCGACAGTACGTCGAGGCCGGCTGCGACGTGATCACCGCCAACACCTTTGGTGCCAACGCCCACAAGCTCGACGGTACC
>CAUAGV010000137.1 GCA_958428675.1 uncultured Collinsella sp. | reverse complement strand
GGGCTACAATAACTTAGTCTGTGCGATATGGAGGTGAACATGGCTGAAGCTGGTATCGGCGTTGATATCGTCGAGATTTCCCGCATGAAATCAATTCTTGAAAAGACGCCGTCGTTTGCTCGGCGTGTGTTTACCGAAGAAGAGCGTGCGTATTGCGATGCATCATCGCGTCCCGCTGCTCACTATGCGAGCCGCTTTGCTTCGCGTGAGGCGGTGCTTAAAGCTCTTGGCACGGGTTTTAGTCAAGGCGTGGGTCGCAAGGATGTTTCGGTAACGCGTGATAAACTCGGCAAACCGAAGGCTCTGCTTTCTGGCCGTGCTCTCGAAATCGCCCAGGATTTGGGTGTTGTCGAGGTCGCTCTTTCTATTACCCTTACGGGTGACTTGGCTGTCGCTAATGCCATTGCAATCACCGAGGATGCTCGACCTAAGCCTAAGGAAGAAAAGGTGAGCAACAAGAAACGCGTTGCGCAGACATTTAAAGAGGCTCGCTCTGTTTTAGATGAGCTTGAGCAGCTGCAGAATTCAGCATTGACGGAGCACTTGGGCGATGCTTCGCAAGATACGCTAGGAGCATAGATGAAACCGGTTTTGAGTACCGAAGAAGTCGTTCGTCTCGAGGATATCATCGAACGCGAAGGGACTTCGAAGGCCGAGCTTATGGAGTTAGCGGGTGAGTTTGCCGCCAACGAGGTCTTGAAGCTCAATCCCGATCGGGTTCTCGTTCTGGTCGGTTTTGGTAATAATGGCGGCGACGGTTGGGTTGCCGCCGATATCCTGAGCCACAAGGGTGTGGACGTGGATATCGTTTCTCCGGTTGAGCCGGATGAGATTCCTGCTGCTTTGGCACGTCATGTTGCTCGTCGAACTGCCGGCCGCGATGTGCACGTTTGCGTCGGTCCCTCGCGTGACGAACTCGAGGTTTTGATCGATAAGGCGGATGTTGTTGTCGATGCCATTTTTGGTACCGGTTTCCACGGGAATCTGCGTGCGCCGTTCTCCATTTGGATTCCTACGGTCAATGAATGCGCCGATTGTGTCGTATCCATTGATGTCCCCTCGGGCCTGAATGCCGAGACGGGCGTTGTTGATGACGACTGCATTCGTGCCGAGCGCACGGTGACGATGATTGCGCCCAAGATTGGTCTGTATAGCGCTGATGGCCCTGAGTATGCTGGCGATTTGATCTGCGGCAATCTTTACGACCGTCTTGACGAAGTCATCGATGATGTTGACCACGCCGCCGAGATTGTCGAGCCCGGTGACTTAGTTGATTACTTTGCTCCGCTACCATCGAATATCGATAAGTATTCCCGTGGCTCTGTGCTTATTGTCGCCGGATCTGCGCAATATCCTGGTGCTGCCATTATGGCGGCCAAGTCTGCAGCTCGCGCGGGTGCTGGTTACGTGGCAGTCGCGGCTCCTGACGCCTGTGCCAATCTCATTCGCATGGCACTTCCTTCGATTCCCGTCTTTGCTATTCCGTCTGATTCCCGCGGCTCCTTTGGCGCCGCTGCGCGCATGACGGTGTGCGAGATCGCAAAGAAGTACAGCTGCGTGCTGTGCGGTCCCGGTATGACGACGTCTGCCGGCGCTATGCAGGTGGTTTCGGGCTTGCTCGAGCTTGATGTACCGCTAATTTTGGACGCCGATGCACTCAACTGCCTTGCTAAGATTGCCATTGACGGTATTGATAGTAACCCCGAGATGTATCGCCGCGAGCAGCCGTTGGTTATGACGCCGCACTATCGTGAGCTTTCGCGTCTGGTTGCCGGTGACGAGGTGAACGACCTTGGTACCGCGATTGCGGCCGCGCAGAAGGTTGTTTGGGCTGCAGGCTCCGACAATCTGGTGGTCATTGCCAAGGGGCCGACGACGGCTATCTGTGGTGTTGAGCGCGTGCTGCTGCCACTCTCGGGTCCGGCTTCTCTGGCAACTGCCGGTTCGGGTGATGTTCTGGCGGGTATTTTGGCCGGCACGCTTGCCACCATGCGCGACGAGATGGATCGTTGGGAGTTGCTGTATTCGTACGCCGTCGCACTTCACAGCTACGCCGGTTTTGCCGCGGCGACGGAGTATGGTGAGAAGAGCGTTATCGCAACCGATCTTATCGACTTGATCGGTCCTGCCATGGAGCTGGCGGCAAAGGATGCGCTCGAAGATCTGGGAATCATGGACGAAGGGTCGGATGACTAATCATGAATAAAGCCGATTTGACGCGCTGGTCCTGGGTCGAGATCGACCGCGGGGCGCTCCGTCGCAACACGAGGGCCTATAAGAACTTGCTGAATCCACGTCAGCGCCTGTGCTGCGTGGTCAAGGCCGATGCTTATGGTCATGGAGCTGTTGAGTGCGCCAAGATCATGTATTCGGCCGGTGCTGACATGTTTGCCGTGGCGACGGTTAACGAGGGCGTTGAGCTCCGACAGGGCGGGATTACGAAACCCATCCTCATCCTAAGCGAGCCGCCTATCGAGGCCATTCCGACGTTGCTCGAGTTTGATATCATGCCCTCGGTCTATACGTCTGACTTTGCTCTTGCGTATGGCGAATGTGCCGTCGCGGCGGGCAAAGTGGGCAAGTACCATCTTGCCATCGAGACGGGCATGAATCGTATCGGCGTTCACTACACGCAGGTGCTCGACTTTGTCCGCGGTATAAATTTCCATCGCGGTATTCAGTGCGACGGCGTATTTACGCACTTCGCCACGGCCGATGAACCTTCGGGCTGGGACTACAAGCTGCAGTGCCAGCGTTTTACCGAGGCCGTTCAGGCCATTAAGGACGCAGGTTTTGAATGCGGTATCGTGCATTGTGCCAATACGCCATCCTCGATGCTCGATTCTTCAATGCACTTTGACATGATTCGTGCCGGCATCGGTTTGTATGGTCTGCAGCCATGTGAGCTGAGTGGTCGCGTGATGCAGCTTGATCCCGTCATGAGCGTCCACGCGCGTGTGACGCGCGTGGCACACCCTGCGATGGGCGAGGGCGTGGGCTACGGCTTTACCTACCGCGTACCGCGCACGCGCGTTCAGATCTGCACCCTTCCGATCGGTTATGCCGATGGCCTTTCGCGTACGCTTTCCAATCGTATGGACGTGCTGTATCGCGGCGAGCGTGTGCGTCAGGTGGGCAATATCTGCATGGACCAGTTTATGGTCGCCATTCAGTCCAACCCGGCGCATGAGATTCCCGAGGCCGAGTATGGTGACGAGATGATCATTGTCGGCCGCGATGGAGATGCCGAGATTACCATGGACGAGATGGCGCGCCTACGCGGCACGATTAACTACGAGGTCGCTTGCGGCTTTGGTATGCGTCTCGACAAGGTCTACGTGTAGGAGTCGCTATGGGCGTCATGCACATCCCCGGCCATAGCCATCAGGCGCCGCGTGAGGTCGCACTCGAGGAGATCGAGGCCGTTCTGGGCGATTGTCACCTTTGCCAGCTTTACCAGTCGCGCCATAACATCGTGTTTGGCGTGGGAAACCCCCACGCTCGCGTGATGTTTATTGGCGAGGCGCCGGGCCGCAATGAGGATTTGCAGGGCGAGCCCTTTGTGGGGGCGGCAGGCGAGGACCTCAACGGCATTTTGTCGCTGGCGGGGCTCAAACGCGAAGACGTCTACATTGCCAACGTGCTTAAGTGCCGCCCGCCGGGAAACCGCAATCCGCGTCCCGAGGAAGTGCTGGCTTGCTCGCCGTTTTTGCGTGAGCAGATTCGAAGCATCTGGCCCGATATTATCGTGACGCTCGGCAATCCCGCGACGCACTTTGTGCTTAAGACCGAGATCGGCATTACTAAGCTGCGCGGCAGGTTCCACCAGATGGGGCATTTTGTAGTAATGCCCACGTTCCATCCGGCAGCAGCGCTACGCAATCCGGCGTGGCAGGAGCTGCTGGAGGAAGACTTTAAGATGCTGGGCGACTATCTGGAGCGACATCCCGCGCCAGAGGACGCCTCGGAATAATAAGGAGCATATATGTCCCTGGAGCGCCTGGGGGTAGGTACTTACAAAACGACTTGCGCTGCCGATACGGAGTACTTTGGCGAGCTAATTGCACCGTGCCTTGAGGACGGCGATGTGCTCATCCTGACCGGTGGCCTGGGAGTGGGCAAAACTCACTTTACCAAGGGCGTCTCGCGCGGGCTGGGCGATGGGCATATGGTTACGAGCCCTACGTTCGCGCTCATGGCCGTTCACGATCAAGGTCGTATTCCGCTGTTTCACTTTGATCTATACCGCCTGGAGCATGCCTACGAGCTCGAGGATACGGGTATTTTCGATATGCTGGGCTATGAGGGTGCTTGCCTGCTGGAATGGGGCGAACAATTCCAGGACGAGCTGACGGATGAGTATCTTTCGGTGACGCTCAAGCGTGATGAGGGCGACAGCGATGTGCGAACGATAACGCTTGAGGCGCACGGTGACCGCGCAATGGAGCTTTCCCATTTGATTGATAAGGCTGTACAAGATGAGCTTGCATAACGACAACGCGCTGGTGGTGGCGCTCGATACCTCGACCGACATGCTTGCCTGCGCGGCAAGCTGGATTGATGGGCAGACGGGCGAGACGAAGCTCGTGAGTGGCGACCACATGTGTCGCCGTCACGCCAACGTTGAGCTCGTGAATACCGTTGATGGCGTGCTGGCTCAAGCCGGTCTGGATCGCAGCGATGTTGGTTGCTATGTGGTCGGCCGCGGCCCGGGGTCCTTTACGGGTGTGCGCATCGGCATCTCCACTGCCAAGGGCCTCGCGCGTGGTGCCAATGTTCCGCTGCTGGGCGTGTCGACGCTCGATGCTTGCGCTTGGACGGCGTGGAAGGCTGGCGTGCGCGGCAAGCTTGGTATCTTGGCCGATGCTATGCGTGGTGAGGTATATCCGGCGCTGTATATGCTGGTCGATGAGGGTCCCGAG
>CAUAGV010000136.1 GCA_958428675.1 uncultured Collinsella sp. | reverse complement strand
GGCCCAGCTTACCGGTAACAAGGCCGACACGAAGACCTATTATCGCCACAGCGGCTACAACGGCGGCCTCAAGGCTGAGAGCTTCCGCCAGGCTATGGAGAAGCACCCGGAGAAGGTCATCGAGCGCGCCGTTCGCGGTATGCTGCCCAAGACCACCCTCGGCCGTGCCCAGATGACCAAGCTTAAGGTCTACGCTGGTGCCGAGCATCCGCATGCTGCCCAGAACCCCACGAAGATTGAGCTGGAGGCTTAAAGATGGCTGAGAACACCGTTGTCTACCAGGGTACCGGCCGTCGTAAGAACGCCGTCGCCCGCGTCCGTCTCGTCCCGGGCACCGGCAAGGTGACCATCAACAAGCGTGACGCCGAGCAGTATTTCGGCCGTCATCAGCTCGTTGAGAACGCCCTTGCTCCCTTCAAGGTGACCGACACCGCCGGTCAGTTCGACGTTATCGCTCTGTGCGATGGCGGCGGCATCTCCGGTCAGTCCGGCGCTCTGCGCCTGGGCATCGCTCGCGCTCTTCTGAACGCTGGCGACTACCGTGCTGACCTCAAGAAGGCCGGTTTCCTTACGCGCGATGCTCGCGTGGTCGAGCGCAAGAAGTACGGCCTCAAGAAGGCCCGCCGCGCTCCCCAGTTCTCCAAGCGCTAAGGTTTTATCTCCTTTCGAGATACAATGTACAAGCGGGGCCTGCCGATTCCTCGGCGGGTCCCGCTTTTCTTTTTCGACTAGGGTAGGCGGTTGCATATCGCCTGCTAGGGAAGGAGCGATCCTATGCCCCAGAACATCTTCGGTACCGACGGCGTCCGTGGCGTCGCCAATGCCGATCTCTCGTGCGACCTTGCGTTTCGCCTGGGCCGCGCGGCGACCAAGTTCCTTGGTCCGGATATCTGCGTCGGCCGCGACACGCGTCTTTCGGGCACCATGCTCGAGAGCGCTCTGACCGCCGGCATCATGGCCGAGGGCGGCCGTCCGCACTGCTGCGGCGTCATCCCCACGCCTGCCGTGGCGCTGCTCACCGTCCAGAATGAGCTCGACGGCGGCATCGTCATCTCTGCTTCGCATAATCCGCCGGAGTTCAACGGCATCAAATTCTTTAGCCGCAAGGGCATGAAGCTTCCCGATGCGGTCGAGGAAGAGATCAGCGCCTGGGTCATGTCCGAGGAAGCCATGGCTGCCGACACGCTGCCGACCGGTGCCGGTGTGGGCCACATCATTAAGATGAAGGACGCTCGCAAGGCATATGTCGATCATGCCATCGATACGCTTGATGGCCTGAGGCTCGATGGTCTGGTCGTTGCCGTCGACTGCGGTCACGGTGCTTCTTGCCAGACCACGCCCGCCGCGCTGCAGCGCCTGGGCGCCACGGTGCACGCTATCAACACCGATTACTGCGGCACCGACATCAATGTCGAGTGCGGCTCCACTCACCTTGAGCCCCTGCGCGAGCTCGTGCTGCGCACCCATGCCGATATCGGCCTGGCCCACGACGGCGACGCCGATCGCGTGCTGTTCGTGGACAGCGAGGGCAATGAGATCGACGGTGACTACATCCTGGCCATCTGCGGTTCCGACCTGGCCGCTCGCGGCAAGCTCGCCAACTCCGAGATCGTCTCGACCGTCATGTGCAACCTGGGCTTCTCCATCGCTATGAAGGAGCAGGGCTTCGAAATGGTTCAGACCGCCGTGGGCGATCGCTACGTTCTGGAGCGTATGCTTGCGGACGGCGCCGTCATCGGCGGCGAGCAGTCCGGCCACATCATCTTCCTGGAGCACAACACCACCGGTGACGGCCTGGTGACGGCTCTGCAGCTGCTGGCCGTGCTCAAGCGCACCGGTCGTACCCTCACCGACCTTGCCGGCATCATGAAGAAGTACCCGCAGGTGCTCGTCAACGTGCATTCCGACAACAAGGCTGGTCTGGACGATTGCCAGCCCATCTGGGATGCCGTCGCTGCTGCCGAGAAGGAACTTGACGGCCGCGGTCGCATTCTGGTGCGTCCGAGCGGTACCGAGCCGCTGGTCCGCGTTATGGCCGAGGCCGAGACGCACGAGCTGACCCAGCGCGTTGTCGACGACATCGTCGAGGTTGTCAAGCGCGAACTTCCCTAATGGTCAAAAACGGGTGCCAAGTGGTAAACTGTTAAGGCTATTTTGGTCGATTGGTATGTCCGAGGGGGAGCATGTTCACTAAAGTCCTAAGGTCTTTTGGTATGCGTGGTCGAGTCCTTACGCTGGATGCTCCCATCTCGGGCGACGTCATTCCGTTGTCCGAGGTCAATGATCAGACATTTGCCACCGGCCTTTTGGGCCAGGGCGTGGCGATTCAGCCTACCGGCACGCGTGTGATTGCACCGGCTGATGCCAAGGTCGAGGCCATTTTTCCCACGGGACACGCTGTTGCGCTTAACACGGTCGATGGCTTGGACGTGCTCATCCACGTTGGTTTGGACACTGTTCAGCTTGAGGGCAAGCACTTTACCGTGCATGCGCAAGTGGGCGACATCGTCCATAAGGGCGATGTGCTCATTGAGTTCGATCGCGAGGCAATTGCTGCCGAGGGCTATGATGTGACGGTTCCCATCTTGGTGTGCAACTCTGTTGAGTTCTCGAGCATCAAGGGCTCCGTTGGCGTGCATGTCGAAGAGATGGACCAGCTCATCGTTGCTCGCGAGCGCTAGCAAGTGCACGTGGCCATTAGCCTACAATTCAAACACGTTTACGGAGGGCGCCCTTGAAAGAGGACGCCCTCCGTGGCAAGATGGGATTTGTCCGAAGCTAAAAGGCTTCGGGTCACCGTGGACGGGCAGGGGCCTCGACGCGGCTAGACACGAGACACATACATTACGCGACCTCGCCCTGGTGGCCGCACACGTTGGTTGCGGCCGACGCGGGCCGCGGGCAAGTGCTTGTAAGGGGAGCCTTGCCTCTCTTGTACGAGAAAGGACGCGTAATGAAGATCATTAAAGCTAAAGACTACGAGGATATGAGCCGCAAGGCCGCCAATATCATCTCGGCGCAGGTTATCCTCAAGCCCGACTGTGTGCTGGGCCTTGCCACCGGCTCCACCCCGATCGGTGCCTACAAGCAGCTCGCTGCTTGGTACGAGAAGGGCGACGTCGACTTTGCCGAGGTCAGCACCTACAACCTGGACGAGTATCGCGGCCTTTCGCACGACGATCCCCAGAGCTATCACTACTTTATGCGTGAGAACTTCTTCGATCACATCAACATCGACCTGAACAACACGCATGTGCCCGACGGTTCCAACCCCGACGCCGCCGCTGCCTGCTCTGAGTACGACAAGATCGTCGCCGCCGCCGGTTACCCGGATCTGCAGCTGCTCGGCATTGGCAACAACGGCCACATCGGCTTCAACGAACCCGATGACCACTTCTCCAAGGGCACGCACTGCGTCGACCTCACCGAGAGCACCATTCAGGCCAACAGCCGCCTGTTCGACAGCATCGACGACGTTCCCCGTCAGGCCTACACCATGGGCACCCAGACCATCATGTATGCCCGCATGATCCTGGTCGTCGCCAACGGCGAGGCCAAGGCTCAGGCCGTGCATGACATGTGCTATGGTCCGGTTACGCCCGCGTGCCCGGCTTCGATCCTGCAGCTGCACACCAACTGCGTTGTCGTTGCCGACGAGGCCGCCCTTTCGCTCTGCGAGTAGCGCGAATCCTGCACCTCGACATAGCCTTGCCTAAGGCCTCCGCTTTGCGGGGGCCTTTTTGCTATCCCTTTCCGCCCACTTGACCAAAATCTTGCCGCAAGCTTGACGAATGCCGGATGCCCAACAGTTTGATTCATTCCATACCAGATTCTATGCAAAAATGCCACTAAAAGGTCGTAGACGGTAGCGGGTGCTAGGCGAGTTGAATGACATAGCTGAACCTTGTTCATTTGCGTTACACTGCCGCTCAGACGGGACAAGCTGACAAGCTCATTTACCTGCTTAAAGACCGATTAGTCGGGGGATTAATAACAATCGGCCCTCGCTGTACAAAAACTTGCCGCTTGCGTACCAAAAGACAACCTAGAACACAAGGTCGCTCTATTCATAGCGCGGCTTGTATGGTCTTGCGGTTACAGTGTCCATACGGTCGAGTTGAGGAGCGGGCATGGTAAACGATTTGGACAGTATAGACGACCTCGAGCTGATGCCGCTGGGCGGAGGCTATATGGTGCGACGCGAACGCTTGATGAATGAGCTTCTCGCCAAGGGCCGAAAGGCCGGCATCGTGGTTCTCTATGCGCCCGACGGGTTTGGGAAGACCTCGGTGCTGCTGCAGTACACCCATGAGGTTAAATGCGACCCGACGCGAGGCCCCGTGCGGATTATCGAGGCCGATCGCGCCATTGGGCGCGAGGTGTTTATGCAGCTCGAGGTGGTCACCGAAGAACTCAAAGACAAACCGCACTCCCTTATCGCGATTGATAATGTGCCAAACCTCGATCAGCGCGATACCGAAGACCTCATCGACAGGATTCGCGGCCTGCGCGCTATGGGGGTAGGGGTCTTTATCTCCTGCCGTCCTTCAAATCGTCAGCTGATTCATGGGCTGGGCGATTCGGTTAAGATCAATGCGCAGATGCTCAAGGTGCATGCCTATGAGTATTCGGCGTGGGCATCGGCGTTTTCGATCAGCACATCGCTCGACTTTTATCAGCTTACGCAGGGCGTGCCCGAGCTCGTTTCGGCATTGCAGACGGGTCTGTATGGCCAAGGCGACGTAGCCGGTCTGCTCGAAAACGAGATTGTCAACGTATATGGCGCGGCACTTGTCGATCTGGCTTCGCTCGACAATAATGCACTGTTTTGCATGGCATGTCTCATGATTTTGATGGGCGAGGGCAATATTGCAGAACTCGAGGCTTGCGGGGTGAGGCTATCGATGGTCGACCAGTCCTACTTTGTACGCGACTACCCGATCTTTGGCTTGGACCCCGCCGAGCGGAGTTTTACGTGTCTGGGCACGGAGGATAACGGACGCTTGCGTTTGCGTAAGTTGGTGGCCGAG
>CAUAGV010000135.1 GCA_958428675.1 uncultured Collinsella sp. | reverse complement strand
AGATGTTCGCCGACATCGCCGTGATGCACTTTGCGGTGACCGGTCGTGTGGAAAGCGCGTTTTCGCTCGACAAGGTCTGGGCGGCGTTTAAGCACAACAAGACCAAGCTGTTCTGCGCTTCGTTCCTTCCCGAGTTTTTGACGGGCCTGGTTTCCAACGTTGTCACCTGGATTCTGACGTTCGTCTTTGGCACCATTGCCTCTGTCGGTATGTATAGCTACTACTACCGTCCTACGGCTATTGAGGCGCTTGTTACTGGCGGTGGCATCACGCTCGTATTGTTCTTGGTGCTGACGGCGTTTGTCACGGTATTCCTCACGGTCTTTGGCAAGATGCTCAAGCACCGTGCCGTTGGCTATTGGGTTGCACGCTATGCAAGCGAATGGGCCGATGAGGATAAGGACGACGTTCTGACTTTTGTGCTGCCGTTTGAGAAGAAGTCTGCTCCGGCTGGTTTTAGCGCCGACGCAGCGCCCGTATCCGATTCCGCTGCGGCGCCCGAGCCCGAGCCTGAGCCCGAGCCCGAGCCTGCACCAAGCTCCGACGAGGACCCGCAGGACGAGTAGCCCTGCCGCCTGCCATTTGGGGACGGGGTAGAAACGGTAGAAATAGCGCTTGACAAATGAGCGGGGGCGGACGTGTCGAAACGTCCGCCCCCGCTTTGATATCGCGATGTGGCTATGACTGCGAGATGGCCGCGAATCGACTACTCGCCGCGCTTCTCCTCGCGGCGAGCGGCGGCACGCGCATCGTGGATGCCCTTGATCGCGGCATGGCGTGCCGTGCGGGCGTCATGGATGGCGTCGCGAGCCTCGGCGGTCGTTGCCTTGGCAGAGCGCAACTTGGCGGCCAGGTCGGGGTTGGTTTCGGCGACCGCAGTAATCGCGGGGCCGTCGAGCTCCTCTTGCGTGGGCTCGGCCAAAAAGTCGATAGCATACTGGGCGGCTACCATGGAGCCCTTTGCCAGCACGGTCTCGTCAATCTTGTAAAAGCAGGAATGCTGGGCGTACGTGGCGCCAATCTTGGGGTTGCGCGTACCTACAAAGGCGAGCACGCCCGGTACGCGGCGCAGGTACTCCGAAAAATCCTCGCCCGAAAGCGTGCCGCGGTAATGGCCTTGACCGGTGGGGCCCAAGCATTTGATTACTGCCTGGCGGCAGCGCTCGCTCGAGGCGGCATCGTTTTCGACCTTGTAATTGGCGATGGTGTAGTCGGTGAGCTCTGCCTCGGCGCCCAAGGCGGCCGCGGTATGCTCCACGATGCGGCGCATGAGCTCCGGCATTTCCTCGTGGGTCGAATCTCCGTAGGTGCGCACCGTGCCGGCGAGGTAGGCCGTGCCGGCGATAACGTTGCGCGCGGTGCCGCCGTGCAGCTCGCCGACGGTGATGACAGCCGGCTCGTAGGGGCTGATCTCGCGCGAAACGATGGTCTGCAGGGCATTGACGATCTCGGCGGCCACCATAACGGCGTCGTGGCCGCGCTGGGGCATGGCACCGTGGCATGAGGTGCCGCGAACATCGATGCGGAACCAGTCGGTATTGGCCATGCGCGGACCGGGCTCGCAGCTCACGGTGCCGGCGTCAACCTCGCTCCAGATGTGCGCGGCGTAGGCGCCATCGACGCCGTCGAGCACGCCCGTGCCGATCATGAGCTTGGCGCCCTGGCCGTTTTCCTCGCTGGGCTGGAAGACGATGCGGACTTCGCCGTGGATGTCGTCGGTCATATGGCGCAGGATTTGCAGCGTGCCGAGCATCATGGCGATGTGGCAGTCGTGGCCGCAGGCGTGCATGCAGCCCTCGTTGACGCTGGCGAACTCTTCGCCGGTCTGCTCGGTGACGGGCAGGGCGTCGATGTCGGCGCGCAGCAGGATGCGGCGGCGCGGCGTGCCGTCCTCGCGGTAGGCGTCGGGCGCGGTGCCGCGAAGGGTCGCCACCAGGCCCGTCTTAAGGGGACGCTCGTAGGGGATATTCATGGCATCGAGCTGGTTGGCGATGTCGGAAGTCGTGCGCTCCTCGGCAAGGCTCAGCTCCGGGTGCTTATGGAAGTGCCGGCGCTGCTTGATGATATAGGGTTCAAACTCGGTAGCGATATCTTGGATGGCTGCGGTGACGTCGTCAGCCGCTCGCACCTCGGTCGCCGCCATAATCTGCTGTGCCTTGGTCTTCGTCATGGTCGATTTGCTCCTTGCTGGGTTGATCGCAAAATCGTACAGGCTCTCTCCAGTATGCCACCTGCCGCTAGGGCTGGTAAAGTTGCCGTTTGCCGCTTGGGGTTTTGTTACAAGGGCGGGGGAGTACACTCGGGGGTGTTGAATTTCCTGCCAGAGATGGGGATGCCCATGCAACATATCGATCGGATTATCCGCTCCAAGAACGTCTTTACCGCGCAAGACGGCATCGATACCGTCCGCGAGCTGGCGATTGCCATCGCAGGCGACCGTATCGTCGCAGTCGGTGCGCCCGATGACGTGATTGCCGCCGCGCCTGCCGCCACGCCGGTTATCGACTACGGCGAGCAGTTTGTCTGCCCAGGTTTCCATGACGCTCATCTGCACTTCTTCCATACCTCGGTCGGCTCCTCGCCGTACATGCTCATGGATATGGGCACGTCCGAGGCGGCGCTGGTGCAACACGCGCTCGAGTTTTCCCAGGACCTGCCCGACGACGCTTGGGTTGTGACTCAGGGCTGGCGCGACTACCGTTGGGACCCGCCCGAGCATCCTACCAAGGCGTCGCTCGATGCGGCATTCCCCGATCGCCCCTGCGTTATGTATTCGGGCGACGGCCATACGCTGTGGCTCAACAGCCGCGCACTCGAGGCGCTCGGCGTCACGCGCGACAGCGAGCCGCCAGCGGGCGGTGGCTACGACAAGGACGCAAGCGGCGAGCTCACGGGCATTGCTCACGAGGCGGCTGCCATGCAGCTGCTACCGCGCTGCCTTGAGTGGCTGGGGGAGGATCGCATTGCAAGCGCTTACGCCGATCAAATGAGGCGTATGGCCGAGCAGGGCATCACCTCGATATGCGATATGTCGCTCATGCCCATGCCGGGCTGCGATTTTATCCGCGACGACGTCTACGACAAACTGCAGGCAGCCGGCAAGTTGGGCATCCGAGCCCATCTGTTCCCCACGCTGCTGGATGACCAGTCGCGCTTGGAAGAGCTGCAGGCACGTTACGCGAACAATGTGCTGCTCTCGGCACCGGGCTTTAAGCAGTTCTTCGACGGCGTGTCGAGCGAACACACGGCATATCTCACCGAGCCCTATACCAATCCGCGCTTCCCGGGCGACCAGGGCCGTCTGACAGTTCCTGCCGAGCGCATGCGTAAGCTGGTTCTGGCGGCTGCGGAGCGCGGCCACACTGTGCGTATCCACGTCATCGGCGACGGTGCGATTCATGCCGCGCTGGATATCTTCGAGGAGGCCGCCGACCTGTACGGCCTGCCCCAGCACGGCCATAACACACTCGAGCATCTGGAGAACCTCCTGCCCGAGGACATCGACCGCCTACGCAAGCTCAACGTGGTCGCCTCGAGCCAGCCCTGCCACATCACGCTCGATCCGGGTGGCCCAGAGCGCGACCTTGGCCTGGAGCGAAGCCGAATCATGTGGCCGTTCGCAACCTATAAGCAGCGCGGCATCCGCCAAGCCTTCGGTACTGACAGCCCTATCACGCCCGTTACCAGCATGAACGTGCTCTACACGGCTATTACGCGCCAAGACCCCAAAAGCCACTGGCCCGAGGGCGGCTGGCTGCCGAGCGAGCGCATCGATGCGGCAACGGCCCTGCGCAACTACACCCTGGGCAGCGCCTACGCGGCAGGCGACGAGCAAAACCTCGGCAGCCTGGAACCCGGCAAATACGCCGACCTGGTAGTCCTGGACCAAAACCCACTCACCATCGACCCCCAAGAACTCCAAGCCACCAAAGTCCAAGCCACCTACCTAGCCGGCAACCTGATCTACGAGCGCTAAGTATTCATGTCTTACCGTTTAACGCGGCTCGGGCAGCTTATTTTGGGATGGCGCTCGAGCCGCGTTTGCGTTTCGGTGAGGATCCGCCATGTGCGTCCCTGCTCTGTTGGATTTGGGCGCGGGGTTGAGGTGCTGCTCCGTGCGTTCAATTTGGACATCAGCAGTGAAACCTCATGGTGTTTTGCATACTTCCAGTTGCAGATTGCATAAAAAAGCTGAGATGTTCTTTCCGGCCCTGATGTACCCCCGCCTGGGCCGTGCAAAAAACGGAGTATTCAGCACCGCGAGCTCTGCCGGTGCCGCTGCGGCTGAGTAACGTTACGGAGATTGACGTCATTTTGGGCTCCGGTACGGCGCGAAGTACGCCCATTTGTCCCAACAGGGTCTGCCCACCGACCAAAACCGCCCGCTGAAGGCGTTCTTGGGACCAATAAGGTATGTCCGGCGCGTATGCAGCCACCCTGGCCTGCTGAATACTCCCAAAAATGCACGGTGCTCCCCAGGGGACCCGTGCGCGCATCAACACCCCTGCCCACGTTCCTATCCGCATCGCCATTTTGCTGCACTGACTTTTCGAATTAGTTAACCTGCCTCCCGTGTGGCTCCGGAGGGGCGGGGCATAAGGTTTATCGCGAGTTCCGCACGAGCCGAAGGCCACTTAATGTGGCCTTCGTGCGAGCAGGACTGCCCGAGCAGGAAACCTTATGCCCCGCCCCTCCGGAGCCACACGGGAGGCATCGCTAAGTTATCCCCCGGCATTCAGAAAATCTAAGTGCCAAAAAATAAGATTTTTTGACTCCGTGTTGTATAACCCGCCATTCGTGGGTACCATTCAACGCGTACGCAAACAAAAAGGGTTAATTCGCGTGGCATAACCACGCGGCCCAAAAAGGAGGAGACAAGCATGTCGTCTTTGAAGCCGCTTGCAGATCGTGTTCTGGTCAAGCCCGACGAGGCCGAGCAGAAGACCGCTTCTGGTCTGTATATCGCCAGCAACGCCCAGGAGAAGCCGCAGCGCGGCACCATCGTTGCCGCCGATGTGGGTGGCACCCTGACGCTGGGTGATCAGGTTATCGCCGGCGCCTATCC
>CAUAGV010000134.1 GCA_958428675.1 uncultured Collinsella sp. | reverse complement strand
GGCCAAGCGCCGTCTGCTGCCGTTCTACCAGCGGGTAAAACGTGAGGAGCCGGCTCGTTGGGCTGGGTGGAATGTCGATGCCGAGCTGGAACGTCGACTGCTGCAGGTGCTGCGTATGAAGCCTCGTCGCACGGCTTCGGGCGTGGCGACCATTACCGTTATCACCAAGCCCTGGCCATGCTCGGGCGATTGCCTGTTTTGTCCCAACGATCTGCGCATGCCCAAAAGCTACCTGCACGCCGAGCCGGCGTGCGCCCGTGCGGAGCAAAATTGCTTTGACCCGTATCTGCAGGTGAGCGCTCGTCTGACCGCGCTTTCGCAGATGGGGCACGCAACCGATAAGATTGAGCTCATCGTGCTCGGTGGCACCTGGAGCGACTATCCGCAAGGGTATCAGACGTGGTTTATGTCGGAGCTTTTCCGTGCGCTCAATGACGATGCCGTCGCCGGCGTGGCGGCCAACCCCATGCTGGCGCGTCCGGGCATCAGCCGTGCCGAGGCGGGGCGCCTGCTCGATGACGCTCCCGCCGATGCGCTGCCGCCGGTGGTAACAGAGCGCCGCGAGCGCTATCGGGTTGCCGGCATTGCGACAGACGAGGCTGAGCTTGCTGCTGGCGTTGCCGACGAGCAGGAGCGTGTGGATGCTGCCGTGGGCGGCTACAACCGCGCGGTGCGTCGTCTGTACGGCCCTGGTACGCCGTGGGGCGAGGTTGCCAAGTGGCAGACGGCAACGATGGAGGAACTTGAGCGTCAGCAGCGCATCAACGAGACGGCGAAGCATCGCGTGGTGGGGCTCGTTATCGAGACGCGCCCCGATGCCGTAACGCCGCAGGCGCTTACGCTCATCCGCCGCCTGGGCTGCACCAAGATCCAGATGGGTATTCAGAGTCTCGACCAACATTTGCTCGATATCAACGAGCGTCGTATTTCGGTGGCGCAGATCGAGCGGGCGTTTTCGCTTGCGCGCCTGTTTGGCTTTAAGATCCACGCGCATTTTATGCTTAACTTGCTGGGCGCCACGCCCGAGGGGGACAAGCGCGACTACGAACGCTTTATGACCGAAGGGGCCTTTATGCCCGACGAGGTCAAGGTTTACCCGTGTGCGCTCATCGAGGGCTCGCGTCTGGTGGGCTGCTACGAGCGCGGCGAGTGGCGTCCCTATACCGAGGAAGAGCTGCTCGATGTGCTGGCCGACGACATCGTGGTGACGCCGGCGTTCTGCCGCATCAGTCGCATGATCCGCGACTTTAGTTCCGACGACATCATGGTGGGCAACAAGAAACCCAACCTGCGTCAGCTCGTCGAAAACCGCTTGGCCGCTCGGGGTGACGGTGCGACGGTGCGCGAGATTCGCTATCGCGAGATCAGCACGGCGGGTGCCGACTTGGATGAGCTATCTCTTGATGAGGAGGTGGCGTACGAGACGCCGGTGACGCACGAGTGCTTTTTGCAGTGGGTGACGCCGCAGGGCAAGATCGCGGGCTTTTTGCGGTTGTCGCTGCCCGACCATTCGTTTGTTGCCGCGCATGCGGACGAGTTGCTGACGATGCCGGACGAGGCGATGATTCGCGAGGTACACGTGTATGGCATGGCGGCGCGCGTGGGGTATCAAGGCCAGGCGGCCCAGCACCATGGGTTGGGGCGTCTGCTCGTAGAGCGTGCGTGCGAGATTGCCCGGGATGCGGGTTATACGCGCATCAACGTGATCAGCGCGATTGGTACGCGCGAGTACTATCGCCATTTGGGTTTTTACGATCATGGACTCTATCTGCAAAAGGAGCTCTAGATGAACAAGCCGAGTGTTTCTGCTGGCGTCGTTGCCGGCGTTGCCCTGGGAGCCGCGGCGCTTGGTGCGGCCGCCGTCGCTGTTCGTGCTGCCTGTCTGCAGGTTGCGCGAACCCGCAATGGGTTGGCGCGTGTGAAACGCGTGCACGATGGGGACGGCGATGAGATTCGCGTGTTGGTGCAAGGCGGCGTCTACCAAAGCGCAAGCTACGTTGGTGAGCGTTGGGCGGAGCCCGTCTTTGCGTACTATCGTGCGTTTGACGACGTGTTTGAGTCCGAGGATGCGATGCACGATGCTTATGGTCACGGCATCAACCGCATGCTTGTGCTGGGTGGCGGCGGGTTTGCCTATCCCAAGTTCGCGCTGATGTCGCACGAGAGCTTGCGCATGGACGTCATTGAGTACGATGCCGAGGTTACGCGCCTGGCGCGCCGCTGGTTCTACCTAGACGAGCTGGAGCGCGCGACGGGCGATCGCCTGCGGGTGATAACCGCTGAGGCTCGCTCGTATTTGGGTGTGACGAGCGTGGGCCATCGTCGCTACGACGCGGTCGTGAGCGATTGCTTTGGCGGTGCCGAGCCCGTGCGCGGGCTGGCGACCGTTGAGGCGCTGCGTCTGGTGCGGGGCAGCCTGAACCCCGGGGGTATCTACGTGGCCAATATCGTGAGCGCAAACGAGGGGAGCGATGTGACGTTCCTGCGCGACTGTGCCGCCACGGCGCTTGAGGTGTTCGACCATGCTTGGGTGGTCCCCTGTGGCGATGCAGAGTTCGGCGGCGAGGAGAATTATCTGCTCATCGCCAGCGACGGCGACTACGCCTTTGCCGAAGCTGTGCCCTTCGACACCGACTTCCTCGGCACCATCCTTCACGACAAGTAAGTCTCCCCGTCCCAAAAAGGACTGGCCTTAGGCGTGGTCGCGCCAGCTGAGGACGCGCTGCTTCATGCCCTCGATGTCGAGCACGCCTTCGGCGAAGCCTTTGCGCACGAGCTCCTCGGGAACAAACTCGTCGTAGCGATCAAAATAAGGCACCTCGCCGGGATAGACGAGCTCGATGGGATTGAAGTCCTTCTCGGCCTCGGTGGCGAGCACCTCAAAGAACGTCTCCTCGTCGGCCTTCATCTTAAACTGCATAAAGTACGGGCGCGATGGGTCGAGTCCGCGAAGGCCCAGCTCCGCGGCACATTTAATCTTGAGCATACGTTCGAGCGCCAAAAAGGCGTAGCTGCCCAACCAGGGGAAAAGCACCCAGGTGTCGCCACCCAGGTTGATGAGCGGCTTAGTTCCCGCACCCGAAATCTCGGCCGTATGGCGAGCCTGCGCTAAGCGGGCCCGTGCGTTACCCATGAGGTACGGATATGTCGCGTGCTCGTTGAGCGCCTTGCGCATGCGCTCGAGTACGTGTGTATTGATGTCGCCGGGGCAGTCGCCAAAGTAGGCCGGCACCCGGCCCTTGACCTGCGTGGCAAAGACAGTGTGGCGCTTCCAGTCCACTTCCTCGACAATCCAGCAATGGCCTGCGATGGCGATGCGCTCACCGGGCGGTGGGGGATTGACGATTGTGCCCAGCTCGGCCGACTCGCTGCGGACGGTGAACTCCTCGTTTTCCTGGAACACGGCGTAGAACTTAAAGTTGTTAATGATGCGTTCGCCCGCGAGGCCCACAATGAGCCCACCGCCCTCGGTGACCTGGATATGGTCGATCTTGATGAGGTGGCGCAGCAGCACGCGATAGTCATCGGCCGAGACGCGATGGAAATAACTGAGCGTGAGCACGCGCTGGGCAAGTTCGGCCGGCGTGAGCTCTCCGGTACTGGCAAGCGTCGACATGGTCTGGTGGTAGAGCAGACTGTAGGGGAGTCGATCGAGCTCGGGCGGCTCGACCCATTTTTCCTCGCGATAGAGTTGTACGAGCGCGATGCCTTGCAGGAGCTTCCACGGAATGGTCTCGGGCATCATCGTGCGCGGCTCGGGCTCTTCCTCGCGCATGACAAACCACATCTCGGGCGGAAGATCGCGGCGTCCCGTGCGGCCCATTCGCTGCAAAAAGGAGCTGACGGTAAATGGCGCATCGATCTGAAACGCACGCTCCAGACGGCCGATATCGATGCCAAGCTCAAGCGTAGAGGTGGTGACGGTCGTCTGTGCCTGCTCCTCATCGCGCATGAGTTCCTCGGCCGTCTCGCGCAACGATGCCGAAAGATTGCCGTGATGAATGAGGAAACGGTCGGGCTCGTGCCGGTTCTCGCAGTAGCTACGCAGCATGGAGCACACGGCCTCTGCCTCCTCGCGCGAGTTGGCAAAGACCAGGCACTTGCGGCCGCGCGTATGCTCAAAGATATAGCCCATACCGGGGTCGGCGTTGTCGGGCGCCGTGTCGGTGGGGTTGAGAAGCGCCTGCTCGGTCGCTCGTGGGATGTCGACTTCGCCCTCGGGGGCCGAGGAAGTGCAACGGTCTTTGGGAGCGGCCTTGCCCCGTGCCCGCTCACGACGTTGACGGCGCTCCTCTTGTGTGAGCTGTCCGCTGTGACGCATGTCTTGGGCGCCGGCGGGCAGTGCCGCGGGTTCCGCTGCCTCAATGCGCTCGCATGCAAGCACTTCGGCCTCTTGAGGACCCATGCTCTCGAATCCTCGCTGCTGTGCCTGGGGACCCGAGTTGTAGAAGTGCTCCATGGAGATACGCCACACGCGACGCGGTTCCTCAAAACGGGGGATAACGCAGTCGCGTCCCGTTCCCTGCGAGAGAAAGGCACCCGTGCGCTCGGGGTCGCCGATGGTGGCCGAAAGGCCAATGCGGCGGGGCTGCACGCCCGCCATGCGCGAGAGGCGCTCGATAAGGCAGAGCGTCTGACCGCCGCGGTCGCCGCGCATGAGCGAATGAACCTCGTCGATAACCACATAGCGCAGGTCGCAAAACATACGAGGGATTGCCATGTGCTTATGGATCAGGAGCGCCTCGAGCGACTCGGGCGTAATCTGCAAGATACCGCTCGGTTTTTTGATGAGCTTAGCCTTGTGCGACTGCGAGACATCGCCATGCCAGTGCCAGACAGGGATATCGGCCTCTTCGCACAGGTCGTTGAGGCGGACGAACTGATCATTGATGAGTGCCTTGAGGGGGCCGATGTAGAGGGCGCCAACGCTTGCGGGCGGGTTCTCCCAAAACTCGGTCAGGATGGGAAAGAAGGCTGCCTCGGTTTTGCCGGAAGCCGTGGATGCCGTCAGGAGCACATTGTCCTGAGTGTTAAAGATGGCATCAGCTGCTGCAACCTGGATGGAGCGTAGACTCTCCCAATCGTGGGAGTAGATGAAGTCTTGGATAAACGGGGCGTAGCGGTCAAAGGCGTTCACGAGGCCTCCTTTCAAAAACGAATCTCTCAACGCGGTGGGCAGTG
>CAUAGV010000133.1 GCA_958428675.1 uncultured Collinsella sp. | reverse complement strand
CAGGCTCATCGAGCGCAGGTCGCAGAGCCCAGTCACCATCGGGGTCGCCCTTTTCGCCAGGAATCCCCCACTCGCTGCCATAGTAGACGCACGGAATGCCCGGCATACCAAAGAGCATGCCGTAGGCGGGACGCAGGCAGGATTTGTCGGTGAGGATACTTGCCAGGCGCGGCACATCGTGGTTGTCGACAAACGAAAGCAGATGTTTGCCGCGGTAGATGCACCAAGGGTCGCCGCCAAACTGACGGTGCAACGAATGGGCGATCTCGAACATGTTGACCGAGTTAAAGCTGGAATACAGGCCCTTGTAGCACTCGTAATTAGTGCACGAGTCGAGCATCTCGTCGTTGACGATTTGGTTGTAGTCGCCGTGGAGCGTCTCGCCGATCAGCACAAAGTCGGGCTTGAGCTCACGGGTAAAGACGTGCAGGCGGCGCATAAAGTCGCGGTCGAGCATATAGGCAACGTCCAGGCGCAGGCCGTCGACGCCAAAGACCTCGGCCCAGCGGCGCACGGACTCGAGCAGGTAATCGACCACAGCGGGATTTTGCAGGTTGAGCTTCACAAGCTCAAAATGGCCTTCCCAGCCCTCGTACCAAAAGCCATCGCCATAGCAGGAATCGCCGTCAAAGCTAATGTGGAACCAGTCCTTGTACGGCGAGTCCCACTTGCGCTCCTGCACATCGCGGAAGGCCCAAAAACCGCGGCCGACGTGGTTGAAGACGGCATCGAGCACCACGCGGATGCCATGGGCATGCAGCGTGTCGCATACGGCGGCAAAGTCGGCGTCCCCACCCAGGCGACGGTCGATATGGCGCAGGCTGCGTGTATCGTAGCCGTGGCTATCAGATTCGAGCGGTGGGTTGATGAGCACAGCGCCAACGCCGAGTTCCTGCATGTAGTCGGCCCATTGGGCGACCTTCATGATAGGAGCATCGGGGTTGGGCGCGGCGTTGGCAACCTGGGCGAGCTCATCCTCGGCAACGGGCGCGGCGTTTTCGCGCGGAGCCCCGCAAAAGCCCAGCGGATAGATCTGATAGAACGTCGTCTCGTATGCCCACATAGCAACCTCCCGGTAAGCTCAACACAACGACATCCATTGTATGCCCAGCTTGTATCCCCTCCCCCAAAATAAGTTGCGGTGGAATAGTTCCTGCTTGGGCCTTCAAAGGCCTTAAACAGGAACTATTCCACCGCAACTGATGAGGGGACGTGGCTAGGCGACGGGCTTGGCGCGGCGGATGGCTGGGAACATCACCGTGATGGCGAGGATAACGCCCACGACGGCAATCGCCCCGCCCACAAAGCCGATCCAGGCGATACCGGGACCCGAAACCACGGCTCCGCCGATCGCGGTACCCGTGCCGATACCGAGGTTGAACAGGCCCGAGAAGATCGACATGGCGACGGCCGACGAATCTGCCGGCGTGTGCTTGATGAGCTCGGCCTGAAACGCCACGTTAAAGGCCGTGGCGCAGCAACCCCACAGTGCGCACACAGCGAGAACCGCAGCGAGTGACGATGCGGCCGGACCCATGAGCAGCAGAGCCACCGGCACGCCGGAGAGCGTGATAGCCAAGAACGGGAAGCGATGCCCATCGAACAGGCGGCCAAACAGCCAGCTTCCGAGCAAACCAGAGCAGCCAAACGCCGTCAACGTCATGGTAATGGCGCCCGCATCGACGTGCGCGACCTGCGCCAGGAAGGGCTCGATATAGCTGTAGCTTGCGTAATAGCCGGTCGCCATGAAGACCGTGACTGCGTAGAGCGCGATGAGGAACGGGTTCTTGAGCAGCTCGGGCAGCTGCTTGAGCGTAAAACGCTCGCCCGCTGGCATGGCAGGGAACACCGTGGCCTGGTAGACGACCGCGACAGCAGACAGCGCTCCGACCACGGCAAACGTCATGCGCCAGCCCACGGCCAAGCCAATGGCGCGACCGAGCGGCAGGCCAAAGATCTGTGCGATGGAAGAGCCCGTGGCGATCATGCTGATAGCGAGCGCCCCGTGGCGTGTGTCAACCAGGCGCGACGCCATGATCGAGGCGACCGACCAGAACACGGCGTGCGCGCAGGCAACCACCAGGCGCGCGCAGACTAAGATGGGATAGGTCGGTGCCAAGGCGGACAGGAACTGGCCCAGCGAGAACACGGCGAGCACGCCCAGCAGCATCCGCTTGAACTCGAAACGCGAAGCGAACACCATGAGCGGCAACGACAGCAGCATGACGCCCCAGGCATAGACCGAGATCATGATGCCCGCCTGGGCCTCGGTGAGCGAGAACGACGCGGCGATATCAGTCAAAAGGCCGATGGGCATAAACTCCGACGTGTTGAACACGAACGCACAGCAGGTGAGCCCGACGAGCGGGAGCCACTGCCTGAGCGTGATGCCGTCTTGCCTTGCCTGACTCATATATAACGTCTCCAATCATTTTGAGCGGAGGCGATTATATAGCAACGGCCCCGCATCCGTCAGCAACAGATGCGGGGCCGAAAACAATTCGATACACAGAGGTTGCGCCGTCAATTCATAACTAAGCCAACCCCAGCAACATGCCCGCCGAATGCACGACAAACGCCACGATCCAGGCGACCGTCACTTGAAACGCGAACACGGCAACGGCGTAGCGCGCGCCCAGCTCGCTCTTGACGGCGCCGATGGCTGCCACACAGGGCGGGTACAGCAGCGTAAAGACCAGGAACACATAGGCAGTGAACGGCGAAAACATGGTCGACAGTGCCGCGGGCGAGGTCGCGCCCAAAAGCACCGTGAGCGTCGAGATGACGCTCTCCTTGGCGATGAGTCCCGTGACGAGCGCCGTCGAGGCGCGCCAGTCGCCAAAACCGAGCGGGGTCAACACCGGCGCGATGATGCTACCCAGACCGGCAAGCAGACTCTGCGACTGATCGGCGACCACATTAAAGCGGATGTCGAACGTCTGAAGGAACCAGATGACCACGGTAGCGGCAAAGATAATGGTAAAGGCCTTGGTAATAAAGTCTTTGGCCTTATCCCATGCCAGCATCACCGTCGTCTTGACGCTCGGCAGGCGGTAATTGGGCAGCTCCATGATAAACGGCACCGGGTCGCCCTTAAATGCCGTGCGGTTGAGTACCAAAGCCGCGATACAGCCAACCGCAATGCCGATCAGATAGAGCGAGACCATGGCGGGAACCGTCGCCTGTGGGAAAAACGCCCCGCACAGCAGACCATAGACCGGCAACTTGGCCGAGCAGCTCATGAACGGCGTGAGCATGACCGTCATCTTGCGGTCGTGCTCGGATGGGAGCGTACGGGTCGACATGATAGCCGGCACGGTGCAGCCAAACCCGACGAGCATGGGTACAAAGCTGCGGCCCGACAGGCCAAAACGACGCAGCACCTTATCCATGACAAAGGCGACGCGCGCCATGTAGCCCGAGTCTTCCAGAATGGAGAGGAACAAGAAGAGCACGACGATAATCGGCAGGAAGGTCAGCACACTGCCCACGCCCGTAAGCACGCCGTCGACAGCCAGCGAGCGCACCACGTCGTTGGTGCCGAACGCCTTGAGGCCCGCATCGGCCGAGGCGATGATAGCAGCGATACCGTCCTCCATGAGTCCCTGCAACGCCGCGCCGATCACGCCAAACGTCAGCCAAAAGACGAGGCCCATGATCACCAGGAACGCCGGAATGGCCGTGTAGCGACCCGTCAGGATGCGGTCGATCTTGACGGAGCGCACGTGCTCGCGGCTTTCGTGCGGTTTGACGACGCAGCGCCCGCACACGTCGCCGATAAAGCTAAAGCGCATATCGGCCAGCGCGGACAGGCGGTCGGTGCCGGCCTCGCCCTCCATCTGGGTAATGATGTGCTCGATAGCGTCGAGCTCGTTGCGATCCAGGTGAAGCGCCTCGGTCACCAGCTCGTCGCCCTCAACCAGCTTGGTCGCCGCAAAGCGCACCGGGATGTGCGCCGTCACGGCATGGTCCTCGATCAGGTTGGCAATGCCGTGGATGCAGCGATGCAGTGCGCCGCCGTCCGATCCATCGGGCGCACAGAAGTCCAGGCGACCGGGGCGCTCGCGGAACCGCGCCACGTGCAAGGCATGATCCACCAGCTCGCCGATACCCTCGTTGCGGGCAGCGCTAATGGGAACAACAGGCACGCCCAACAGGCTCTCGAGCAGATTGACGTCCACGGCGCCGCCGTTGGCCGTCACCTCGTCCATCATGTTGAGCGCGATGACCATGGGGCGGTCGAGCTCCATAAGCTGCAGCGTCAGGTACAGGTTACGTTCGATGTTGGTGGCGTCGATGATGTCGATGATGGCGTCGGGGTTTTCGTCCAAGATGAATTGGCGGCTGACGATCTCTTCGCCCGTGTACGGCGACAGGGAGTAAATGCCGGGCAGATCGGTAACGCTTGCCTCGGGATGGTTACGGATGGTGCCGTCCTTGCGGTCGACCGTCACGCCAGGAAAGTTACCGACGTGCTGGTTGGAGCCCGTAAGCTGGTTGAACAGCGTGGTCTTACCGCAGTTTTGGTTGCCGGCGAGGGCAAAATGCAGCGGTGCGCCCTCGGGCACGGCCGTTTTTGCCGCACGGGGCGAATACATCCCCTCGCCGAGTGCCGGATGCTCCGTCGTTCCGATTGCGGCGTTGGCGCGCGGACCGGTATCGGTGTCGTGCACATCCACGAGCTCAATGCGTGCGGCATCATCCTTGCGCAGCGTCAACTCGTAGCCACGCAGGCGAATCTCGAGCGGGTCGCCCATGGGGGCGTACTTCATCATGGTGACTTCGGTGCCCGGCGTTAGGCCCATGTCCAAAATATGCTGTCGGAGTGCCTGGTCGTCCGATGCCACCGATGCGACAACGGCGTCCTTTCCAATCTCGAGCGTATCGAGCTTCACGTCCGTGTTCCTCCCCCGGCGCCCACAGGGCGTTGCATTTATGTTCACCTTGGCTAACCGTTTGCCACGGCTAACCAATTTAACCATGCATGATAGCGCGAACACACAACGATGTTCAATCAGCAAATTGGCGCAATGGGGACAGGCAGGAGAGTTCAGGGCCATAGTTTCCCGATGAGGCCTCTCGGGGAAACTACATCCCAGAATTCTGGCTCGAAACGGGATATGTTTTCCCAAACAGGCCTCTTACGGAAAATGCATCCCGGAATCCCCACTCGAAACGGGAC
>CAUAGV010000132.1 GCA_958428675.1 uncultured Collinsella sp. | reverse complement strand
ATTCCGGCGATCTCTGCGGTACGGGCGTCTCCCGTCACCTCGTCCAGATGCGTCTGGGGAACATCGCCGGGTTCCTTGCTCACCACGTAGTGCTTATCGGCCATAACGGCGACCTGCGCCAGGTGCGTAACGACTATCACCTGATGCGTCGCGGCAAGATCGGCCAGCACACCAGCAAGAGCACGAGCCGTGGAGCCGCCGACACCGGCATCGACCTCGTCAAACACCAGCGTATCGACACCGTCCGCATTACCCAAGACCACCTTGCTCGCCAGCATAACGCGGCTGAGCTCGCCGCCCGACGCAATGCGGCGCAGGGGTCGCGGCGTCAAGCCAGCACCGCTGCGATACAAAAGCTCGTAGCTCGAAGGACCCGCCGGCGTCCACTCGGCGCGCGGAAGATCACGCGACTCCCAAACGAGCTCGGCGCCGCCCATCTCCAAGCGTGCCATCTGACGACCAACCTCGTGGCAGAAGCGCGGGGCCGCCGTATTGCGAGCGCGCTTAAGCGCCTTGGCGGCAGCGAACAGCTCGCGCTCGGCGCTCCCGAGTGCCTCACGCGCCTTTTTGATCTGCTCATCGCCATCATCGACCAGGGACAGCAGCTCTTGCGAGCGATCGCGCATGGCAAAAACATCGTCCATGGTGGGACCCCACTGACGCAACAGGCCCTTGAGGTCGGAATACCGCTCACGCATGCGAGCGAGCTCGCGCGGGTCGAAGGCGACGCCATCGCGATAGGCACGAAGCTCGTTCGCGCTATCCTCAAGGGAGATGCAGGCATCCGAAAGCGCATCGGCAATGTCGCCCAGTTTGCGATCGACGGTAGCCATACGGGAAAGCTCTGCCACGGCGCTGTTCACGGCATCGAGCGCTCCACCTTCGGCGGCAAGCGATGCATGGGCATCGTTAGCTGTGGCAACCAGTACCTCGGCATGTTCGGAGCGCGGCAGCAGTTCCTCGAGTTCCTCATACTCACCCGGCTTGGGGTCGACCTCGGCGATACGCTCCAGGGCGAAGCGCGCCTCCTCGACGCGACTCCCCTGCGCGCGTGAGGCTTCCTCCACACGGCGAAGCTCCTTGGCGGCGTCACGCGAAGCCTTGAAGCAGGCACGGTAACGGTCGAGCGCCTCGAGCGCAGAACGACCAGCCCAGGCATCGACCATGGCAACGTGATGCGCCGGATCGAGGAGGCGCTGGTGCTCGTGCTGACCGCAAAGATCCATCATCACGCCGACGCGCTCCGAAAGCTCACGCACGCTGGCGATGCGGCCGTCAATTTTTACGCGGCTGCGGCCCTCGGCAGAAAGGCTACGCTGTACGGTGAACCCCTCCGTGTCGTGCGGACCGTCGAACAGGCGTGCCTCGACGCTCGCCAGCGCCTCGCCCTCGCGCACCGTCGACGAATCCGCGCGCTCGCCCAAAATAAGCTTGAGGGCCGAGAGCAGCGCGGTCTTGCCGGCGCCGGTCTCGCCGGTCAAAACCGTTAGGCCCGCACTCGGAACCAACGTCGCCTCGCGAATGAGCGCGATGTTGGAAACCTGCAGCTCATCGATCATGGCGCACTCCATAGAACACGCGGCTCACCGAGTTATAGAAGCTCTCGGGACCGTAATCGAGCAGCAGCACGTCGCCGGGACCACGGCGCACGGCCACGCTCTCGACCGTGCCATCGCAGGTAATAAACTGTCCGTCGATGGCAATCGCCGGCACGCTCGGGCGATCATCGGACATAAAGATCTCGACGACATCACTCGGCGAGGTCAAAAAAGCGCGAGCCTGAATGGTATGCGGGGCGATGGGCACACAGACCATACCCGTGTAATCGGGGCTGACAATGGGACCGCCGGCGGAAAGCGCGTAGCCGGTGGAGCCGGTCGCCGTCGAAACGACGACACCGTCGCCGCGAAGGCGGTCGATATGATGGCCGGACACCGTGATGTCAAACTCAACCATATCGGACAGGGGGCCGCGCGTAAGTGCCATATCGTTGAGGGCAAACGTGCGCACGACATCCTTCGTGCCGTCTTCGCGCACGGACACGATATCCGCGGCGATGGTGGCGCGGCGGCTCACGTGCAGCTCGCCGGACAGGGCGTCGCTCACGACCTGCAGAATGTCGCGCTCCTCGGGGCTCGCAGCAGTTAAAAAACCCAGGTGACCATAGGAAAGACCAAGGATAGGAATCTCGCGATGGTTGAGGATGCGGGCAGCGCGCAGCAGCGTACCGTCGCCGCCGAGCGTAATGACCAGATCGGAGCCGTCAATATCAGGCGTGCTTTGAATCTTCGATCGCTGGTCGGCAGCCCATGCGACCTCATAGCCCTGGCGCGTCAGCCAAAGCTCGGGCATCAGGCCGCTCTCGACCGCCTCTTGCTTGTAGTAATTGGGAACCAGAAAGACCTTCATAGCGTTGCAGCTTTCTCGCTCAAAACCGATACCTGGGATTGCAGCTCATCGTCGGCGCACTCCCCGGGGACAAACCTTGTGCCGTACAAGAAAAACTCAACGTTGCCCTTAGCGCCATGGATGGGCGACACGCACACGTCAAGCGGGAACAGGCCCTTGACGGCAAAAAGCTCAATCGCCGCCACGAGCGTATCGCGGCGGACGGCGGGGTCGGTCACGATACCGCCCTCGCCCACCAGCGCAGCCGGCGCCTCAAACTGGGGCTTTACGAGCGTGCAGAACGAACCCGAAGGCTTCAGGCACGCCAGCACGGCGTCGATTATATTCGCGATGCTGGTAAACGAGACATCGCACACAGCCAGGTCGATGGCGCCGGCATAACCAAGCTCAGGCAGCTGCGTCACGTTTGTGCGCTCATGCAGCGTCACGCGATCGTCCTGACGCAGCGACCAATCAAACTGTGCACGGCCCACGTCGACCGAGACAACGGTCGCGGCGCCGCGCTTGAGCAGGCAATCGGTAAAGCCGCCGGTAGAGCAGCCTACGTCCAGGCAGGCAAGGCCCGTCGGATCAATCCCAAACGCATCGAGCGCGCCCTCGAGCTTAAGGCCGCCGCGCCCAACGTACGGAATGCGCCCCTTAACGTGCAGCGGCAGGCCCGGCGTCACCTTAAGCCCCGGAGAGGTCAAACGCTCACCGCCGCTCGAAACCAAGCCGGCCATAAGAGTGCGAAGGGCATCCGCGCGATCGGCGCAGATGCCCTGTGAAATCAGTTCGTCATCGAGACGCACGCGTTTCATGAATGCCATCAACCATTCGTATCCGGAGACGCGGCCTAGCTATCCTGGGATTCGTTTGCCGCATCCTCATCGTATTCCTGCTCGAGCTTGTCGGCCTCACGCGGCGTCAGCTCAAACTTGTCAACCATATCGACCGCACGGGAGCCCAGCTCAATCGCCTCGTCAAACAAATCGAGCGAACGCTCCAGGGACGTATCCTTGGAGCGAACGGTGGCGATGATCTGGTCCAGGCGATCCGAGATCTCATCGAAGTTGCGGACGGAACCCTCTGGCATGGCTACTCCTCGACGGAGTCGGCCTCGACGGCCTCAGCAGCGTCCGCATCCTCGGCAAGTACACCGGCGGCAGCCTGAGCAGCAGCGACCTTTGCGGCCGCCTCGGCAGCCTGTGCCTCCTCGCGAGCACGATCCTCGGCCAGCAGCTCTTGGTACAGGTCCTCGCCCGGCAGCTCCTCGCTGCGAGCGATCTTGCCCAGCACGCCGTTGACAAACGATGCGGACTGGTCGGTACCATAAGCCTTGGCGATCTCGACGGCCTCATTGATCACGATAGCGTCCGAGACCTCCTCGTCGGTGAGGAAACGCATCTCGTAGACGGCGATACGCAGCAGGTTGCGGTCGGCGCCGGGCATACGCATAAGATCCCAGTTCTTGGCAACGGAGCGCAGAGCGCAGTCGATGCGGTCGATATGCTCGTAGGCACCGCGGCACAGCTCCAGCGCATAGGGGTCGAGGGGACCCTTCGAGATCAGGAAATCGCCCTCGAGGACGTGCTCGAGCGGGCTGTCCGTGGCCTCGGCCTGGAACAGCAGCTGCAGCGCCTGACTGCGGGCAAGCGTGCGCCCGCGATAAACCTTAAGGCTCAAAGGTTACTCCTTGGGGAAAACGAGGCCGTCGATGCAAACGTCAACGCGCTCGACCTCAACGCCCACCTGGGCATCGATGGCGGCGACCACGGCGGCTCGAACGGCCTCGGCGAGTTTCTTGAACGGATAGCCAAAGAACACCACGACACGCACGGTGAGTGCGAGCTTGTCACCGACGACCTCGGCCTCGACCGCCGGCTCGGAAGCCGGGGCCTTGGACGAGAACATCATGGAGACAAGGTTGGTGGCAAGGTCCTTGACGCCAACGGAGGCGATGCCCTCGACATTCGACACGGCGCGCGAGACGATGGCGGTCAGAACATCGGGCGAAATGCCGATGCCGGCAATCTTGATTTCCTGGGGCATGAGTCCTCCTAGAAGAGTTGGTTGCTAGACGCGGGAGACGAACTTGCCGTCGCGGGTGTCAACCTTGATGACCTCGCCCTCGTTGAGGTACATGGGGACCTGGATGACAGCGCCGGTGTCGATCGTGGCCGGCTTGGTGGAACCCTGAACGGTGTCGCCCTTAAAGCCCGGGTCGGTCTGGACGATGGTGGTCTCGATGAACATCGGCGGGGTTACGCCCATGAGCTCATCGTCGGCGAAGAGCAGCTGGCAGATGTCGTTCTCGCGCAGCCACTTGGAGTTCTCGCCCACCATGTCCTCGGGAACGGGAACCTGCTCATAGGACTCGTTGTCCATGAAGATGTAGTCGGTGCCATCGTTGTAGAGGTACTGGAACTCACGGGTGGTGAGCATGACGCTCTCGAACTTGGTACCGGCGTTGCAGGTGTTCTCGACGACGCGGCCGCTCTTGATGTCGCGGGTCTTGTAGCGCACAAACGCGCCGCCCTTGCCCGGCTTGACGTGCTGGAACTCGACGATGGTATAAACCTTGTCCTTAATACGGAGACCGAGGCCGTTCTTGAAGTCGGCGGTAGAAATGGTAGGCATAGCGACCTTTCTTCTTATGGGCAGAACGCACAAGCGTCCAAATTACATACGACCGAAATTATACACTTGCAGACGGCGCCTGCAGCGAGCGCATAAAAAGAGAACGCGGGGCGCCCGAATTGCTCCGGACGCCCCGCCCAAAAATCTATCGAAGAGGGCTAGCAGTCGATAACGTGAAGGTCATGCGGTGTCTTGGTGAAGGGCTC
>CAUAGV010000131.1 GCA_958428675.1 uncultured Collinsella sp. | reverse complement strand
AGATGGCGCTCGCCGCGGCGGAAACCTCGCCCGTGCGGATCAGGTCGCTCACGTCCTCCCCGCCCAGCATCGTCCGCTGCGCGCCGTCCCGATACGCCACGCGCACATCCGCCTCGCCGCAGTGCGCGGAGACCGTCTGCTCATCCTGCGGGTCGATCCCGTTTCGGAGCATGTACAGCGCGACGGTGCGATACATCGCGCCCGTGTCCAGATGCAGAATATGAAGCCTTTGCGCCACCTGATCGGCGATCGAGGATTTCCCCGCGCCCACCGGGCCGTCGATGGCAATGTTCATCGGCATATCTCTTTTCCTCCCGTATGGCTGCTTGTTCAGCCGTCTTTTTTCTATTATACGCTACAAGCCCGCTTCTGTTCAAGTCCCCGCCCGGATTTGGGCGTGATTCTCCACTTTTATACACATTTCGACAGTTTCAAATCTTCATGCTCCACTTTTTGCTCAAAATCGACGTTTTTTTCGCCCCTTTACCCCATTCGAATGATGTGCTATAATGGTTTTGCGTGACAAAGCTCTTTTCTCTTTGAACAAGGAGGTTGTTTATGTATTCGTTTCAAACCGGCGCAGGCCGCCGCAAGGCGCAGAAAACCGTCCGCATCCTGAGCGTCGTCGTCTTCGTTCTGGCGATTGCGCTCATCGGCGTAACGGTTTCCTATCTGCATGCTTCCGGCGTCAGCCGCTCAACCAGCGACGCGCTGATGGCGCGCGCCACCAACGAGGCCAACGAGGCGCAAACCGCCGTCTACCGCCTCACGCAGTCCAGCGGCACCAACACCATGACCCTGCTTTCCAACGTCCGCAGCCACATTTACGCGCTGCAATGCCTCAATACGCTGGCCGCCAACATCTACGGCGCGGGAACCGTCATCGTCGATGGCTCCATGCTCACCGCCTGCATCGCTACGCTGGATACCGCCGAGCAGCGCCTGCAGGCCGGCAATGTCCTCACCGGCTCGATGACCGAGCTTCGCGACGAGGTGGATGCCATCGTCGCCCTCTTCTCCGCCATGGAAAACGCCGAGAACTAACGCACTTTCGCGATTTTCCAAACCGCGTCAATCAGCTTCCCCGCCTCTGCCGCGGTGTTCATCAGCCCCGGGCTGACGCGCACCGCGCCGATGTTCAGCGTGCCCAAAAACCGGTGCACCCCCGGCGCGCAATGCAGCCCGCCGCGCACCGCGATGCCCTGCTCATCCAGCGCCGAGGCGACGACCTGCGAGGCGATTCCCGCCACGTTGAAGCTGAGCAGCGACGCATCCGCCCGCGTGTACACCCGAACCCCGGCCATCTCCCGCAGCGCGTCGCGCATCATGCCGCACAGGGCGGCCGTCGTTTCACGCGCCTCCTGCTGATGCGCCAGCGCAAACCGCATCCCCGCATATAGCCCCGCAATGCCCGGCAGATTGAGCGTCCCGCTCTCCAGACTGTCGGGCATTATTCTGGGTTGAAACATGCTTTCGGAGGCCGAACCCGTTCCGCCCTGCCGAAGCGGCGCGAGCGTCACCCCGTCCGCGACCCAGAGCGCACCCGTGCCGTGCGGACCGAGCAGCCCCTTGTGCCCCGGCATGGCCAGCATGGTGCAGCCCCATTTTTTCGGTTCCAGCGGCAGATGACCCGCCGTCTGCGCCGCGTCCACCAGAAAGAGAACGCCCCGCCGACGGCACACCGCGCCGACCGCCGCAACGTCCTGCTCCAGCCCCAGCACGTTGGAGGTGTGCGTCATCGCAACCAGCCGCGTCCGCGCGGTCAGCGCGCGCTCGATCTCCCGCGCGTCCATCCGCCCGTCCGCATCCGGCGGCACGAGCGTCAGCGTAATCACGCCGCTTCTGGCCAGCTCCGAAAGCGGGCGCAGCACGGAGTTGTGCTCGAGCACCGTCGTAACCACGCGGTCGCCGGGGCGCGCCACGCCGTTAATGGCCGTGTTGAGCGCCGCCGTCGAGTTGGGCGTAAAGCACACATGGTCCGCCCTCGGGCAACCCAAGAGGCGCGCGAGCTTGGCACGGCAGCCGTGAATTGTACGAGCGGCATCGAGGGCACCCGACGTGGCACCGCGCCCGGCATTGCCGAGCGAGCACATCGCCTGCGTCACGGCATCAATCACCGTCTGTGGCTTGTGCATGGTCGTCGCCGCGTTATCCAAGTAGATCATCGCACGACCTCCCACATATCGATCACGGTATAGCCCTCGGCGGGAATGCCCGCCGCGGCGAGTTCGCCGCGCAGCAGCCCCTCATCGGCAGGCAGGGCTTTCCACGCCAGACCGCATCCGGCAGCGACCTCCCCGGGCACGGGAATCGTGCGCCCGGGAAGGCCGCGCTCGATGCATAGGGACTCGCACCCCATGGCGGCCGCCGTGGTGGGAAACGTGATGACAAGCGCCGGGCGCTTCTCCCTCATGGCAACTCCAACCAATACGCTACGGGCGCACGACGCGCACGGCCTGTTCCATCTTCTCCACGATCACGTACATGTTCGTGACCTCGCCCACCGCGAGCTGGTCCTTAATGCCAAAGTGATCGAGGCAGGTACCGCAGGTGAGAATCTCGACACCCTGCTCCGCCAGGCCCTTCAGGTCATCGAGCACCGGCGAGCCCTCGACGGTGAGCTTGGCGCCGCCGTTGTAGAACAGCATGGTCGAGGGCAGCTCCTCCTGCTGCGTCACGGCAAAGATAAACGCCTTCATGAGCTTGTGGCCCAGCTCGTCGTCGCCGCGGCCCATGCAGTCGGTGTAGACGGAAATGACGAGCTTGCCCTTGCCGGCGCTGGCATCACAGAAGGCAGCGCCATCCTGCTCGGGATCGGCCACGGCAACGGCGACAGAGGTCGCCACGGTCACGTGCCACTCGGCGTCAGAAACCTTCTCGACCGAGGCCGTGCAGCCTTTCTCCTGCGCCATCTTGGAGATGTTCTTGACGGCGGTCTCGTTGTCGACCGAGATCACCACAGCACCCTCGCCATCAAGCTGCTTCAGAGCTTTGAGCGTCTTGACGACGGGCAGCGGGCAGGCATCGCCCATGGCATTGACTTCAATTTTGGTAGACATAGTTTTTCCTTTCGAAAGGGACCGTCCAGAACAACGGACGGTCGCATAAACGGTTTTCCTTAATGCACAACGCGAACGGCAGGACCGCCCGGCACCGCCTCGCACACGCGACCGATTGTGGCGGCAACGCGCCCCTCGGCATGTAAACGACGCGCAAGCTCATCCACATCCGCCGCGGGCGCCGCGATGAGCAAGCCACCCGATGTCTGTGGATCGTACAGCGCATCCAACATACCCGGCTCCAGGTCTTCGTCGGCAGCCACACGCGGGCCAAAGAAGTCCTGGTTGCGGTAGGTTCCGGCGGGGATAATGCCCAGACGCGCCATGTCGAGCACCTGGTCAAAGAGCGGCACCGCGCCCGACGTCAGCTCAATCTGCACGACCGAGCCCTCGGCCATCTCGCACGCATGCCCGATCAGGCCAAAGCCCGTGACATCGGTGCAGCCGTGAAGCTCGAGTCCCTCGGCCAGGCGAATCGGGGCCTCGTTGAGGGTACGCATCGACTCGAACATCGGGCCAGCCTCGTCCTGCTCGATGAGCTCGCCCTTAATGGCCGTGGTGATGATGCCCGAGCCGATCGCCTTGGTCAGCAGCAAGACATCGCCCACGCGCGCGCCGCTGTTGGCGAGCATGCGGTCGAGCGCGACAAAGCCGCTCACGGACAAGCCGTACTTGGGCTCGTCGTCGTTGATGGTGTGGCCGCCCGCGATGGAGCAACCCGCCTCGACGCACTTGTCGGCGCCGCCCGCCAGAATCTGCCCGGCAACCTCAACGCCCAGGCAACTGGGGATGCACAGGAGGTTCATGGCATGGCTCGGCCGACCGCCCATGGCGTAGATGTCCGACAGCGAGTTGGCCGCGGCGATCTGGCCAAACAGGAACGGGTCGTCGACCATCGGCGGGAAGAAGTCGATGGACTGTACGAGGCCCAGGTTCTCGCCAACACGGAAGACGCTCGCATCGTCGGAGGTATCAAACCCCACGAGCAGGTTGTCGTTATGCACATTGGGTAAGTCGCCCAAGACCTGGGCGAGGGCTCCAGGAGCCAACTTAGCGGCTCAACCGCTCGCGGCAGTCATAGACGTGAGCTTAATCTGATCGTCAGCCATCGATACCTCCTCTCATCGGTCAATCATTTCCTCCCAGTATACGCATGAATGCAGGCCCACGGCCGATGCATTAATCGAGCGCCTGTGCGCGAATCGCCGCGCCGATGGCACCGGCAAAGCGGGCCAAGGGCGCGGTTTCTACCGGCAAGCCCAACAGCGCGGCCAGCCGCTCAACGACATAAGTGTTCTCACACAAACCGCCGGTCAGATAGTACGGGGCGCCCGCCGCCTGCCCGGCCATAGTGGCCACGCGCGACACGACACTCTCGATCACGCCACGCGCAATGTTCTCGCGCGGCTCACCGCGACCGATCAGGCTGATAACCTCGCTTTCGGCAAACACCGTGCACATGCTGCTGATCTTGGTGGGTTCGCCGGAACGCGCCAGGTCGGCCATCTGCTGCTGGGAAATGCCTAGGCGGTCGGCCATGATCTCCAAAAAGCGCCCCGTGCCGGCAGCGCACTTGTCGTTCATGGCGAACTTGGCCACGCGGCCACTTTTAAGCTGAATGACCTTGGTATCCTGGCCGCCCACGTCAATCACCGTGCCGTGATCGCCAAACAGGCGCACGGCACCGGTGCCGTGGCAGGTGATCTCGGTCACGACCTTGTGCGCATAGGGCACGGCAACACGGCCGTAGCCAGTCGCGACCACGCGAACATCGTCGCCTGTCACGTCATAGCCGGCCGCAGCGAGCTCACCGCGGAGGCGCTCGGCCGCATCGACCGAGGAGAACCCGGTTGGCTGCACGCACGTCCACGCCACCGAACCCTCTCCATCGACCACAGCGGCCTTAGCCGCCGTAGACCCGATATCGATCCCGATCCCTATCATGGCTCTCTCCTAATCAGCAAGATAATCAAACGATCAGACACTGCTGCAACAACGGCCCTCTGGCGTCTGAGGTGCCCGAGATTCCGAGCGACAAGCCCGACGAAGCGTACTCAAGGTACGCGAGGAGGGTTGGAGCCGGAAGGTCGGGTGCCTCAGACGTCAGAGGGTTTCGATAAAGGCGGCGATGCGCGTCTCAATCTGGCCCATGTCGCCATTGCTGTAGTCGGTCTCGATCTTCATATACGGAATGCC
>CAUAGV010000130.1 GCA_958428675.1 uncultured Collinsella sp. | reverse complement strand
GAGATCGCCCGTCTTGAGGGCGAGCGCCGCTCGCTGCTCTCCGAGATCGGCCGCTTGGAGCAAAGCGTCAACAATGCCGAGGTCGAGCGCGTGCGCATCTCCAAGCGCCGCGAGCAGGCCTCCGAGGCCGTTCGCGCTGCGCGCCCGCGCGTTGACGAGCTCACCCGTTCGCGTGACGAGGCGCGTGCACAGGCAAGCGACCTGGGTCTCCAGATTGCCGAGGCCAACGATGAGCTCGATCGCGTTCGCCGTGACGATTCCGAGGCCGCCGGTAAGCTCGCCGATGCCAAGGTGCGCCTGGCCCAGACGAGCGAGCGCCTGCGTTCGCTGAAGGGCCGCGTGCCCGACCTTGAGCATCGTCTTGAGGGCATCGACCGTCGTATCCGCGGAACACGCCAGGCTTCGCGCTCGCTCGAGCTGCTGCGCCTGCGCGTCGACCCCATGCACGAACGCTATTCTGCCCTGTTGGAACGCGCATCGGATTGGGCAGCGCGCCTGCGTGACCAGGCCTCTCTGGAAGAGGCGGACTCCGCTTCGCTCAAGAAGACCATCGAGGATGCCAAGGCCGGGGTCTCCCGTGCCAAGGAGCGGGTTGATGCCGCCACGGCGATGCAAAATGAGTTCAAGGTTGCGCGCGGCAAGCTCGAGGTGCAGGTAGAGGCGGCCATCAAGGCCATTACCGCCGACGGTACCACGGTGCTCGAGGAAGCGCTCATGCTGCCGGCGCCCACCGATCGCGATGCCGCCGAGCGCGAGCTCAACCAGCTTGTGCGCCAGATCAACAATCTGGGCCCCGTGAACCAGGTTGCCATGGAGGAGTACGAGCAGCTCAAGCGCCGCGCCGACTACATCGAGGAGCAGCTGGCTGATCTGGAGAGCGCGCGCAAGGCGCTCACCAAGATCACGGTGGCCATTGATCGCAAGATGCGCAAGGCGTTTCTGGTGACGTTTGAGAAGGTCGACGCGAACTTCCGCGAGATCTTCGCCATGCTGTTCCCGGGTGGCCAGGCTCATCTTGAGATGACCGATCCCGAGCATCCTGCCGAGACGGGCATTGAGGTTGTGGCGCAGCCGCGCGGCAAGCGCATTACCAAGATGATGCTCATGTCGGGTGGCGAGAAGAGTCTGACGGCGCTCGCCCTGCTCTTTGCCGTGTACCGCACGCGCACGGTGCCGTTCTATGTGCTGGACGAGGTCGAGGCGGCGCTTGATGACGCCAACCTGTCCAAGCTCATCGGAGCCCTCGATGTGCTGCGTTCCGATACACAGCTCTTGGTCATTTCGCATCAGCGCCGTACTATGGAGGACGCTGACGTTCTCTATGGCGTCTCGATGCAAGCCGACGGCGTCAGCCGCGTCGTCTCGCAAAAACTCGATCGCGAAACCGGAAAGGTCGTGAATGCATAATGGGATTCTTTGACGCTCTCTCGCGCGGACTTGAGCGCAGCCGCGAGGCCCTCAACGAGGTCTTCTACTTTGGCGGCGAGGTCGACGAGGACTTTTGGGAGGACCTTGAGGACACCCTCGTTATGGGTGACATGGGTGCCGAGGTCGCTATTCAGGTCTCCGATGACCTGCGCGATGCCGCAGCCAAGAAGAACCTCAAGACCGCCCCGCAGCTCCGTCGCGCCCTAGCCGAGCAGCTTGAGCAGCACTTTGTGCCCATCGAGCGCGATCCGTTCTCCGATACGCCGAGCTGCGTGCTGTTTGTAGGCATTAACGGTGCCGGCAAGACCACGACGGTCGGTAAGATCGCGAGCGCCATGGCTGCCCGCGGCAAGAATGTCGTGATCGGTTCGGCCGATACCTTCCGCGCTGCCGCCATCGAGCAGCTCGATGTGTGGGGCCAGCGTGCCGGCGTCCCCGTCATCAAGCGCGATCGCGGCTCCGATCCGGCAAGCGTTTGCTACGACGTGCTCGACGAGGCCGACAGGCGCGGCAGCGACCTGGTGCTTATCGACACCGCCGGCCGCCTGCACACGAGCCCCGAGCTCATGCGCGAGCTCGCCAAGGTGGTCAACGTGACGCGTAAGCGCGCCGCCAATATGGCCGCCGGCCCCATGCCCGTCTCGGTCGTGCTCGTGATCGATGCCGCCACCGGCCAGAACGGTCTGAACCAGGCGCTCGAGTTTAACGAGGCACTGGGTCTGGATGGTATTATCATGACGAAGCTCGACGGCACGGCAAAGGGCGGTATCGCCATGGCCGTGGCCGAGAAGCTCAAGCTCCCGATCCTGCGCGTGGGCGTGGGCGAGCAGGTCGATGACCTGCAGGAGTTCAATGCCAAAGATTTCTGCCGCGCCCTGGTGGGCGAGTCCAATTAAGGAGTGACTAGTGTTTGATTCCCTGAGCGATCGCCTCAACGACACATTTGACCGCCTGCGCGGCAAGGGCAAGCTGACCGAGGCCGATATCACCTCGGCCATGCGCGACATCCGCATGGCACTGCTCGAGGCCGACGTCAACTTTAAGGTCGTCAAGGAGTTTGTCGCCAAGACCAAGGAGCGCTGCATGACCGCCGAGGTCATGGAGTCGCTGTCGCCGGCACAAAATGTCGTCAAGATCGTGCTCGACGAGCTCACCGAGATGCTCGGCTCTACCGAGAGCAAGCTCGTCTTTAGCAACCGCATTCCCAATGTCATCATGCTCGTGGGCCTGCAGGGCTCCGGTAAGACCACGGCGGCCGTAAAGCTTGCCTACCTGCTCAAGAAGCAGGGCCGCTCGCCGCTGCTCGCCGCGTGCGATGTCTACCGTCCCGCCGCTGCCGACCAGCTGGCCACGCTTGGCGGAGAGATCGGCGTACCGGTCTTCCGCGGCGACGGTGCACACCCGGTCGACATCGCCAAGGGCGCCATACAGGAGGCCGTCGACCACCTGCGCGACGTGGTCATCGTCGATACCGCCGGTCGTCTGCAGATCGACGAACAGATGATGCAGGAAGCCGTGGACATCAAGAAGGCCGTCAAGCCCGATCAGGTGCTGATGGTCGTCGATGCCATGACCGGCCAGGATATCGTCAACGTCGTCTCGACCTTTGCCGAGCGAACCGACTTTGACGGCGTGATCATCTCCAAGCTCGACGGCGATGCCCGTGGCGGCGGCGCGCTTTCCGTGCGCCAGGTGACCGGTAAGCCCATCAAGTTCGTGAGCATGGGCGAGAAACCCGATTCGCTGGAGCCGTTCTATCCCGATCGTATGGCCAAGCGCATTCTGGGCATGGGCGACGTCGTCGGCATCATCGAGAAGGCCCAGGAGGCCGCCGATGCCGAGCAGCTCGAGGCTGCTGAGCGCATGCTGCGCGAGGGCTTCACCATGAACGACATGCTCGACCAGATGAAGGCCGTCAAGAAGATGGGCGGTATGAAGGGCATCCTGGGCATGCTTCCCGGTGGCCAGCGTGCGCTCAACCAGATGGGCGGCAATCTGGACGAGGGCATCTTCGATAAGAACGAAGCCATCATCATGTCGATGACCAAGGAGGAGCGCCTGCGCCCCTCCATCATCAACGGTCAGCGCCGTGCCCGCATTGCCAAGGGTGCCGGTGTGACCCCCACTGAGGTCAACAGCCTTATGAAGCAGTGGGGCGAGATGAACAAGATGATGGGCCGCATGCGCACGATGGCCAATCAGGCACAGGCTGGTGGCAAGAAGGGCAAGAAGGGTAAGAAGGGCAAAAAGATGCGCATGCCCAATATTCCCGGTCTGGATGCCATGGGTCTGGGCGGCATGGGCGGCCTGGGTGGCTTGGGAACGGGCGGTCCCAAGTCCGATATGGACCTGCTGCGTCAGATGGAAGCGCAGATGCGCAATAAAAAGTAATGGCTCTTTGAGTTGTGTATGGCGAAGGCCGCCTGGATCGTATTCCAGGCGGCCTTCGCCGTTCGTTTGCAGGTTGTTGTACGCGTGGGAGCGTGCTGGCGGCAGGGTATTTGCCGCTAGTGGCAGCCGCAACCCTCGTGGCCCTTGTGCTCGTGATGGCCGTGGCAGCCGCAGGACTCGCCATGCTCATGGGCGTGCTCGTGGTCGTGACCATGGCAGTCGCAGGTGGCCTCGCCGGTCTGCGCGAGCGTGCCCGCGATAAGGGCCTCGACGCAGGCGTCGCAGCTGCCCTGGGCGCCCGCGTAGACCGTGATGCCGGCCTGGGTGAGTGCGTTGATGGCGCCGCCGCCGATGCCGCCGCAGATAAGCGTGTCGACGCCGCCGTTGGCAAGCAGGCCCGCCAATGCGCCGTGACCGGTGCCGCCGGTGCCCACGACCTGTTCGTTGAGCACCTTGCCATCCTGGATGTCGTAGATCTTGAACTGCTCACTACGGCCAAAGTGCATAAAGATGTTGCCGTTGTCGTACGTCGTTGCCACCCTCATGGCGCCGACCTCCTTTGCTGGCCATGCGGCCGTCGTTGCGGTGATGGGGGAGTACGTGATAGTGCCGCCCTCGATGACGAGCGCCCGACCATTGATCAGCGCGTTTGCCACCTTGCGATGCGCTCGGCTGCAAATAGCCGCCACCGTGGCACGAGCGATACCCATGTGCTGGGCGACAGCCTCCTGATTGAGGCCTTCCAGGTCGCACAGGCGCAGGACTTCGAGCTCATCGACCGTCATGTCGATCGCGTCTCCGCTGGCCAGGCCATCGGGGGTAAAGCCACGATATTCGGGGATGATCCCAACGCGGCGCAATTTTTCGCGTCTTCCTGCCATACACACTCCAAACCTGACATATGTCAACAATAGAATAGCGCGCATGAGGAACCACGCAAGGTATTTCTGGCATATGTCAGAAAATGAGGGCTTATGTTTGGGCTGTGGGGCCGCGTGCGCCTGGGCTACAATAAAAATCGCTTATAGGCGACTGACAGGAGGGTCAATGAGCAAGGCTGATCAACAGTTTGTATCCATGTGCCGCGATATTCTGGACCATGGCACCACCACCGAGGGCCAAAAGGTCCGTCCGGTGTGGGAGGATGGCACCCCTGCCTATACCATTAAAAACTTTGGTGTCACGGCACGCTACGACCTGCGCGAGGAGTTTCCCGCGCTTACCCTGCGTCGTACCGCCCTCAAATCTGCCATGGATGAGATCCTATGGATCTATCAAAAGAAGTCCAATAACGTGCATGATCTCAACAGCCACATTTGGGATGAGTGGGCCGACGAGACCGGCTCCATCGGCAAGGCCTACGGGTATCAGATTGGGCAGAAGAGCCATTATGCCGAGGGTGACTTCGATCAGATGGACCGTGTGCTGTACGACCTTAAGAACACGCCGTACAGCCGCCGCATTATGACGAATACCTACGTG
>CAUAGV010000129.1 GCA_958428675.1 uncultured Collinsella sp. | reverse complement strand
GACGTTCTGAAAACTAAGCCCGGCCCCCGCCGGACAGGTCGCACTACTCGCAGAGCAGCTTAGCAATCTGGACGGCGTTGGTTGCCGCGCCCTTACGGATTTGGTCACCGCAGCACCAGAAGGTGATGCCACGCGCGGCCTCGGGGTTCGAGATGTCGCGACGCACGCGACCGACCCAAATCAGGTCCTGGTCGGAGGTATCCATCGGCATGGGGAAGCGATCGTGCGCATCCTCGGCGCTCATATCGTCAACCAGCTTCACGCCCGGAGCGGCAGCCAGCGCGGCACGAGCCTCCTCGACCGTAATGTCGCGCTCAAACTCGAGCGTAATGCTCTCGGAATGCGAACGCAGCACCGGCACGCGCACGCAGGTGCAGTTCACGCGCAGCTCGGGCAGGTGCATAATCTTGCGGCCCTCGTTTTGCAGCTTCATTTCCTCGGAAGTAAAGCCTTCCTCCTTGACGCCGCCGATCTGCGGAATCAGGTTGCTCGCCAGCTGGGCGGCAAATGCACGCGGCTCGGGAATCTCCTCGCCGCGGCCCAGGGCGGCCAACTGAGCCTCGAGCTCGGCCATACCGGGAGCGCCGGCACCCGAAGCCGCCTGATACGTCGAGACGATCATGCGCTTTACGCCGGCGAGCTGATGCAGCGGCCACGTGGGAACCAGGCCGATGATGGTCGCGCAGTTGGGGTTGGCGATAAGGCCGTGATGCCACTTGATGTCGTCGGCGTTGATCTCGGGCACGACCAGCGGCGCCTCGGGGTCCATGCGGAAGGCATGGCTGTTGTCGACCACGACGGCGCCGCGCTTGACGGCTTCGGGCAGCAGCTCCTTGGCGATATCGTCGCCGGCAGCGCCGAGTACGATGTCGCAGCCCTCAAAGGCCTCGGGGCAAGCCTCTTCGATCACAACCTGCTCGCCGCGGAACTCGACGGTCTTGCCCGCAGAGCGCGCGCTCGCTAGCAGCTTGAGCTTGCCGACCGGAAACTCCTGCTCGTTGAGGCACTCGAGCATCTGGGTGCCCACGGCTCCCGTCGCGCCCAAAATAGCAACCGTGTACTGTTTCATGCTTCCCCCTTTAAAGGCTGTGGCTTTTGCCCGCACGCCGAGCAGGCCGATTATTGTTGCCAGTGTATACAAGAACAGGGCGGGCACGAAACCCGCCCCGTCGAAACGAAACCGAAACGAAACGCCCCGCCGTAGTTTTTGAGGCAAGTCCCAAAAATCTACTGGGATAGCAGCTACTTGTGGAGCGCGGCCGGGGCGGGATCGACCGGCACGGGAGCCTCCAGGTCGGAGACCTTCACAATGCCGTTCTCGTCGGAGAAGGCGCGGTAAATGGTCCGAATCGCCAGATCGAAGTCCTTCTCCTCTACGCCGATAATGATGTTGATCTCGTCGCAGCTCTGCGAAATCATACGTACGCTCACGCCGGCCTGACCAAGCATGCCAAACAGATGGCCCGAGATACCTGCGCGGCCGCGAAGGTTACGGCCGACGGTCGCGATGAGCGCCAAACCCTCGACAACCTCGATCTCGAGCGGCTCGACCTCCTGCTGGATGTCACCCACGAGTGAGTACAGCGAATCGTGCACATCCTGCTCCTGCACCACGGCGCCAAAGCGGTCGACGCCGGTGGGCATATGCTCGACGGAAACGTCATAGCGTTCGAACACCGAAAGTGCACGGCGCATAAAGCCGACACGGGGCTTGGTGCGGTCGCGGGCAACGTTGATGGCGACAAAGCCGCGCTTGCCGGTCACGCCGGTAATGATAGGCTCCGCCTCACCCTCGTCAGCCGTCTCGCTAATGATGGTGCCGGGGTCCTGCGGCGCATTGGTGTTCTTGATGACCAGCGGAATGCCTGCCTCGCGCACGGGGAACACGGCCTCCTCGTGCAGGACGCTTGCACCCATGTACGAAAGCTCGCGCAGCTCCTCGTAGGTAACGCGCGCAATGGGCTGAGCCTCGGGAACAATACGCGGATCGGCAGAATAGAAGCCCGAAACGTCGGTCCAGTTCTCGTACAGGTCGGCACCAAGGCACTTGGCCAGAATCGAGCCGGAAATATCGCCGCCGCCACGGTCGAGCAGCTTGATCTGCCCCTCACGCGTCGCGCCGTAGAAACCGGGCATAACAAAGCCGCCCTGCTGGCCGTACTCCTGCACCAGCTCGGCGGTGCGGTTCATGCTGAGCGTACCGTCATGATGGAACGCCACGACCGTCGCGGCATCCAGGAACGGCAGGCCCAGGTACTCGGCCATCAGGCGAGCGGTAAAGTACTCGCCGCGGCTTACGAGCTCCTCAGTAGAGTAGCCACCGGAGCGAGCACGCTCGGCAAAGGCCGCAAACTCTTCGCGGATGGGATAGGTGAGCCCCAGCTCGTCAGCGATATCAAAATAGCGCTGGCCAATGTCCTCGAGCAGCTCCTCGCACGACACGTGGTACTTAACGTGTGCGTTAACCAAGTAGAGCAGGTCGGTCACCTTGGTATCGCCCTTAAAGCGGCGACCGCAGGCAGAAACCACCACAAAACGGCGGGCCGGGTCGGCATCGACAATGGCCTTGATCTTCTTAAAGTGTTCGGCGTCGGCGACCGACGAGCCGCCAAACTTGGCAATCTTAATCATGGGCTTGAGGTTACCTTTCTAAAAGCCTCTGCAAACCTGTTTTGCGCGCTCTGATACCATGGTTTCACCGATTGGGACCAAGGCATCCGAGGAGCAGTGTTATATGGGAACTTATCATAGTACACGAGGACGCACTTTATCGTGCTCAAGTAAGGTGGCAATCCGTACCGGCATCGCTCCCGACGGGGGTTTGTTTGTCTCGGACGAGCTGGGCACCCAGCAACTCGATATCAGCTCGCTTGCAGATAAATCGTACTTTGAAATCGCTCAAGATGTGTTGGGAATGTTACTGAATGATTACACGACCGAAGAAATTTCGGCCTGTGTGAATGAGGCATACCGCGGCACGTTCGCGAGCGAAGAGGTCACGCCGCTCGTCAAACTCGACGCCGCACCGGGCGCTGACGTCCCTCAGACCTATGTGATGGAGCTCTTTGGCGGCCCCACAAGCGCCTTCAAGGACGTCGCCCTGCAGATGCTCCCCCGTCTGATGGCCCGCACTTCCGCCAAGGACGGCGGCGCCGAGCGCATCATGATCGTCACCGCCACGTCGGGCGACACGGGCAAGGCAGCACTCGCCGGCTTTGCCGACGCCCCGGGCACGGGCATCACCGTCTTTTATCCCGAAGGCAAAGTCAGCCGCGTGCAGAATCTGCAGATGTCCACGCAGGAGGGCGATAACGTCGCCGTCTGCGGCATCCGCGGCAACTTCGACGATGCCCAGAGTGCCGTCAAGCGCATCTTTGCCGATAAGGAGCTTGCCGAGCGCCTGGAAGCCGCCGGCACTGTGCTTTCGAGTGCCAACTCCATCAACGTCGGCCGCCTGGTGCCGCAGGTTGTCTACTACTTTGCCGCCTATGCGCAACTGCTGCGCGCCGGCGCTATCGAGGCTGGCGACGCCGTAGAGTTCTGTGTGCCCACCGGCAACTTTGGCGATATCTTGGCCGGCTACTACGCCAAGTGCATGGGTCTGCCCGTCGCCAAGCTCGTCGTGGCGAGCGACAAGAACAACGTGCTTGCCGACTTCCTGACCACCGGCGTTTACGACCGTAACCGCCCGTTCTTCACGACCATCTCGCCGTCGATGGACATCCTTATTAGCTCCAACCTGGAGCGCATGCTCTATTTCTTGTCCGACGGCGACTGCGAGCTCGTTGCCGGCCTTATGGAGCAGCTGGCACAGACTGGTCGCTACGAAGTTCCCGCCGACCTGCTGGCAAAGATTCAGAGCGTCTTTGGTTGCGGTTGGGCCAGCGAGGACGAGGTCCTCACTGCCATCAAGAGCTGCTGGGACGCGAACGGCTACGTGATCGACCCGCACACCGCTTGCGGCTATCACGTCTTCGAAAAGGTCGCTCCCGCCGAGGGCGCCAAGGCCCGCGTGTTGCTTTCGACCGCCAGCCCCTACAAGTTCCCGCGAGCCTGCTGCGACGCCTTGGGCCTCGACGTTCCCGAGGATGATTTTGAGGCCATGCGTGTGCTCGAGCAGGCCACCAACACGGTCGCCCCGACCCAGCTCGCCGAACTCGAGTCCAAGCCCGTCCGCTTCGAAGACGTCTGCGACGTCGATGAGATGGCAAGCTACGTCGAGTCTGCAGCAAAACGAATGAGCACCAACTAAACCCCTTATTAAGCGCCGGCGAAAGCCGGCGCACCTTCTTTTTATTAAGCTTTCGGGATGATGACGAGCATGCGAGCGGGTCTGGCCGTTTAGTTCGTCGCGAGTTCCGCACGAGCCGGAAAGCACTTAATGTGCTTTCCGAGCGAGCCAGGACTGCCCGAGCAGCGAACTAAACGGCCAGACCCGCCTAGGAGGACCCACATGATCAAAATCACCGTCCCAGCAACCAGCGCCAACCTAGGCATCGGCTACGACACCCTCGGCATGGCCGTCAGCCTCTACTCGCACTTCACCTTCGAGCGTACCGACAAGCTCACCATCACGGGCTGCCCCGAGGAGTTCCAAAACGAGAACAACCTGGTCTATGTGAGCTTTGTCGATGCTCTGGCCGCCTGGGGCGAGCAGGCCTTCCCCGTTGCCATCGACATCCAGACCGACGTGCCCGTCGCTCGCGGCCTGGGTTCCAGCTCCACCTGCGTCGTCGCTGGCATCATGGCGGCCGCCGCGCTGACGGGCCACACCGTCGACCGTGCCGAGCTCGTCCGCATTGCCACCGAGGTCGAGGGCCATCCCGATAACGTCGCCCCTGCCATCCTGGGCGGTGCCGTTTGCTCCTTTACGCCGACTGATTCGCTCCCCCAGTGCCTGCGCTACGAGGTGAGCGATCGCTTGCGTTTTATTACCGTGATTCCTCCCTACGAGGTGCATACGAGCGAGGCGCGCAAGGTTGTGCCGCAGGAGATTCCACTCTCCACCGCCGTATGGCAAATGGGCCGCATCGCCGGCATGACGCGCGGCCTGGAGACCGGCGACCTTGACCTGATTGCCGCCGCCAACGACGACCGCATCCAGGAGCCCTATCGCCGCCGCCTGATTCCCGATTACAACGCTGTGCGCGACACCTGCCTTAATGGCGGCGCCAAGACCATCTGGATCAGTGGCTCCGGCTCGACCCTTATGGCTGTAACCGATGACACTATCGTAGCCAAGTTCCTGCAGGTCAAGCTGCGTGAGCAGTTCCCCAAATGTGACACGCATATTCTGACGTGCGACACGGAAGGCGCTCAAATCGAGTACCTGTAGCGCCCCGGCACCCCCTGTTGACTTGGGGCCCGCGGTCGTTATCTCCCATGCTTCCTC
>CAUAGV010000128.1 GCA_958428675.1 uncultured Collinsella sp. | reverse complement strand
GATTTCGCTCAAGGCGGGCGGCGTGGGCCTTAACCTGACGGCGGCCGACGTGGTTATCCACTACGACCCGTGGTGGAACGTGGCGGCGCAGGACCAAGCGACCGACCGCGCGCATCGTATTGGCCAGCAACATACCGTGACCGTGTACAAGCTCATCGCCAAGGACACGATCGAGGAACGCATTATGCAGATGCAGGAGTCCAAGCGCGACCTAGTCAACAGCGTGCTCGGCGGCGACGGCATCTCGTCGGCGCTGTTTACCCGCGAAGATGTTCTGGCACTGCTGGGCGGCGACGGGCGCTAACCCGCTCGGGTGGGGCTGCCAGGGCGGATGGCACACGCTGCCCCATCGTCCCCGCCCGTTATGTGTTCATTTGCAATGCCGTGGATGGTTTGTCTGCCTTTGGGCATAAGAACCATCAAGAACATTGGCACATCAGCAAAGGAGAACATCATGGCGAAATTCTTTAAGGACCCCAATGGCAAGCTCATTGCCGCCCTGGGCAACGACGTTGCAACCCCTGCCGGTTGCACGGAACTGACCGCAAACACTGAGGACGCGGCGCACGAGAAGCACGTGCCTGTTGTCGAGAGCGAGCGTGACGGTCACGTGATCCGCGCACGCGTGGGCTCGGTCGAGCACCCCAGCCTGCCCGAGCACTATATTGAGTGGATCGCCCTTGAGGCCGAGGGCCGCTTAGAGGTCCATTACCTTGAGCCCGGCATGAAGCCCGCGACGTTTTTTGCCGGCGGTTCCAAGACCGGTACCGTCTATGCCTACTGCAACCTGCACGGGCTGTGGTCCACGACATTCTAGGAGCGCGCCCCCGCTCGGGGTATCATAGCTAGCATATGCACATGCGAGCGCCGACTGCATTATGCGGCCGGCGCTTTTACTACGACAACGATGGTTTACGACGGAAAGGGCTGAGCCATGAAGCTCGCACTTGCACAGATCGATATGCGCCTGGGTGATATTGAGGGTATCTGCGGCCGCATCGAGGACCAGGCGCGCCTGGCCCACGAGCGCGGTGGGCGTGTGCTGTGCGTGCCGGCTCCGCTCTTTATGGGAGCCCTGCCCGGCGGCTTGGTGGGCGCTGCCGACTTTGAGCACGACATGCTTGCCGGCTTGACCGGCGTCGCCGAGCGTATCCAGGAGCTCGACATGATCTGCATCGTGCCCGCAGCGGTTTCGTTTGAGGGCCAGCCCCTGCTCGACTACATGATGCTCAAGGACGGCCATGTGGTGCCGGCGCGTTCGAGCATTGCCCTGCAGCGTGGCGAGAACAACGACGCGCGTTGGGCGCCGCCGGTCTTCGACGTGGACGGCGTGCGCATTGCCGTGATTTTTGACTTGGACCGCGAACTCGAGATGTTGCCGACCGGTGTTGACCTCATTGCGTATTTCCAATTCAACGCGTTTGACATGACCGACCGCGAGACTGCTGCCATTGCCGCCGTACGCAGCGGCGCCTACCGCAAGATCGCATCCAAGCGCAGCGTGTGGTTTGCCTGCATGGCGCCGGTCGGTGCCTATGACGAGTCGGTGTATACCGGCGGTTCGTTTGTGCTCGACGACTGTGGTCGCGTAGTGGCCCAGGCGCCGTGTTTTGAGGAGAGCCTGCTGGTTCAGGAGATTCAGCGCGGCGTGATGCTCGATGCCCTGGAAAATCACGAACTGCCCGAGTTCCGTTCCGAGGAGTGGCTGTGGCAGGCGCTGGTGCTCGCCGTGCGCGACAACGCCCGAGCCCACGGTGCGTCGCGTGCTGTGGTGGCACTCGAGGGCGACTTGCCGTCGTCCCTGCTGGCGGCGCTGGCCGTCGACGCTCTGGGCCCGCGTAATGTGATTGGCCTGGTGCTGGGGCGCAACCGTATCTTTACGCCGGCGCAGGAAGAGGCCGAGGCTGCCCGCTGTGCCGCCGTCCGCGCCATCGCCGAGCGTCTGCACATTCGCACCGTCGAGCGCGATGCGCCGGATGCGGCGCGTGTGCTCGATCGCGACGTGTCGGCGGGCGATGCCGAGCGTCTGCGCTCGCGTACGCTGGGTCTCATGCTCGAGGATACGGCGCGCGAGCTGGGTGCGATGGCGCTGAGCCCGCTGTCCAAAACCGAGTACGCGCTGGCGGCGCCAGCGCTTTGCGGCGGCTACCAGGGCGATTACGCGCCCTTTGGCGATGTGTACCTGTCAACGCTTGAGTTTGTGGCGCGTGTGCGCAACCGCACGTCTGCCGTGGTGCCCCAAGAGCTCGTGACGCTCAACGCGGTGGAAGATTGTATGGAGCGCGTGCTGGCACAGGCGCTCTCGACGCTCGACGGTCCGGTCGATATGCTCGACCGCGCGGCACAGCTGCTCGGCGGGCTCGAGCCGGGTGAGGTCGATGGTGCGCTCGAGTCGCACGTGGACCGCAATCGATCTTTCGACGACATCCCGATGGCCGCCGGCAAGCCCGAGGCCTGCTCGCTGCTGCTGATGCTCGTGCGTCAGGGCGAGGCCGCCCGCCGCATGCTGCCGACGGTGCCGATCGTCTCTGCCCGTTCGTTTGCCGAGCGCGCCTGGCCGTACATGCTTGCGTGGTCCGATCTGGGGCTCAACGGCAAGGAGCGCATGACGGTTGATTCGCTGGCGCGCGCCGAGGTGCGCCGTTTTGCCGACGAGGATACGAGTGACCGTATGCGCGGTGAGATGATGGGCATTTTGGGTGAGCTGCTGGGTATTTCGCCCGAGCAGATGGAGGAGCTGCGCTCCGAGGACGGCCAGCGCCGCCTGCACGAGGGTATGAAGAAGTTTGAGGGCGAGGTCCAGGACGCCATCGATAAGATGATGGGCGGCCAGGGTGGCCCGCAGGGTGGACCCCAGGGTGGCCCGATGCCGCATCCGCCGGTGGATCCCCGTCAGTTTCCTTTTTTCTCGCAGAACTAACTATAGGATAGGATTCGCTTCCAACCCCGACACTTCAACTAAGCATCTTGGTCCCGTTGTGTTATTCTAGAACAGACGTTCGTGAATGATGCGCGGGGCCTTGCCTTGTGCTGTGCTGGTGACGAGGGGAGGTCGGCTTGGTTATCTTGGGCATTGACCCCGGTTTGGCTCATACGGGTTGGGGGATTATCGAGGAGCGACGTGGCGAGGTTCGCTGTCGCGCCTACGGTTGTATCGAGACCAGCGCGGGCAGCCCGCTCGCGGTGCGCCTGTCGCATATTGCCCGCGACCTCAAGGGCGTTGTCGAACGCTATCGACCCGATACCGCTGCCATCGAGAGCATTTACTTTGGCGCCAACGTTCGCTCGGCCATCCCTACGGCGCATGCCCGCGGCGCTGCGCTTGTGGCACTTTCGGAGTGCGCGCTCGAGATTGGCGAGTACACGCCCATGCAGATTAAACAGGCTGTGGTGGGTACCGGCGCCGCAGATAAGCGGCAGGTCGCCTACATGGTGCGCACGCTCACGCAGCTCGACCACGACCCGCATCCCGACCATGCCGCCGATGCCCTGGCCTGCGCCATCTGCCACGTAAACCTCAGCCGCACCCGGGCGCTTACCGGCGGCGAGTTCTATCAACAGAGAGGAACCGGATACTGATGATCTCCCAGCTCCACGGAACGCTTGTCGAGGCCACGATGAGCTCTGCTGTCGTCGACGTGTCGGGCGTTGGCTTTGAACTCGGCATCTCGGGTAGCACTGCGGCCACGTTGCCGACGCCCGGCGGCGAGGTCCGCCTCTACACGCGTATGCAGGTGCGCGAGGACGCCATGACACTTTTCGGTTTTTCCTCAAAGGATGAGCGCACGATGTTTGACCGGCTCGTGTCCGTCTCGGGCGTTGGCCCGCGCTTGGCGCTCGCCGTACTTTCCACCTATACCGTGGGACAGCTGTATTCCCTGGTGATGGCCGAGGACGACAAGGGCATGGCCAAGGTGCCCGGTGTGGGCAAAAAGACCGCGCAGCGTCTGATCCTGGAGCTCAAGAGCACCTTTGCCAAGGATAAGGGCTTTGTGCCGGTCGACGTGATTCCCGGACAGGTTGCGATGCCCGTGCCCGCTGCCGCTCCCTCGGCGATCGATGATGCCCGTGCGGCACTCCTTTCGATGGGCTTTAGCCCGCAGGAGACCGATGTCGCTCTGAGCGGGTATGATGGGCAGGATATGCGTGTCGAGGATTTGCTCGGCGCGGCGCTTAAGCGACTCGGAATGGATGCGTGATGTGGGAAGCCGATGACTCTCAGGACCTGTGGGCGACGCCCGGCAACTCGCCGGCGGCATCCATGGCGCACGGCGAGCGCATGGTGGGCTCGGAGCTGACGGCCGAGGACCTCGATGTCGATCGCACTTTGCGCCCCCAGCGCCTGGACGATTACTGCGGCCAGGAGCATATCAAGCAGAGCCTGCGCGTGTTGATCGAAGCGGCGCAGAGTCGTGGCGAGACGCTCGACCACGTGATCTTCTCGGGCCCTCCGGGTCTGGGCAAGACCACGCTGGCTACGGTTATCGCCAACGAGCTGGGCGCTCAGATCAAGACCACGAGTGGCCCTGCCATCGCGCGCACGGGTGACCTGGCGGCCATCCTTACTAACTTGCAGCCGGGTGACGTGCTGTTTATCGACGAGATCCACCGTCTCAACCGTTCGGTCGAGGAGGTCCTGTACCCCGCGATGGAGGACTTTGCCCTCGATATCGTGATTGGCAAGGGTCCGGCGGCTCGCTCGATTCGCCTGGATATTCCCAAGTTTACGCTGGTAGCGGCAACGACCCGCTCAGGCATGTTGACCGGCCCGTTGCGCGACCGCTTCGGCATTTCATATCGCCTGGATTACTACACGGTCGAAGAGCTCGCGCAGATTGTGACGCGCTCGGCGACTATCCTGGGCGTGACGATCGACCACCCCAGTGCGCTCGAGATCGGCTCGCGTTCGCGCGGCACGCCACGTCTTGCCAATCGCCTGCTCAAACGTGTGCGCGACTATGCGCAGGTGCGTGGCAACGGTCCCATTGAGCTTGATATTTGCCGTCAGGCGCTCGAGTTCTTCGAGATCGATGAGCTTGGTCTGGACTGGATGGATATTCGCATTTTGGAGACACTCGCTAAGACGTTCTCCGGACGTGCCGTGGGCCTGACAACGCTTGCCAGCGCGGTGGGCGAGGACCCGGGAACGCTCGAGGATGTCTATGAGCCCTATCTGCTGCAGTGCGGGTTGATGATTCGTACGCCGCAGGGCCGTCAGGCAACCCTTCGCACCTTTGAGCACTTGGGGATTGAACCTACCGTTTAGGGCTCTTTGTTTTGGCGGGCTGTTGGGCTATCGCTGGGCATCGGGTAAACATATCGCCGTTCATCGGTTATGGGTGTTTTACTATTGCGCGCCCGTGCTATGCTGAATTGGTCTTTTTCTCATTCGGTAACGAAAGGACCGCCC
>CAUAGV010000127.1 GCA_958428675.1 uncultured Collinsella sp. | reverse complement strand
CGCCCGTGCAGCCGGTGCCCACTACGTCGCCGGCGATATCGGCCCCATCGGCGCGCTGCTGCGCCCCTTGGGTACCCTCAGCTTCGACGAGGCCTACGACCTCTTTGCCGAGGAGGTGCGCTCTGGCGTCGCCGCGGGTGTGGACCTCTTTATTATCGAGACTATGACCGACCTTGCCGAGATCAAGGCGGCCGTCCTCGCCTGCCGCGAGAACTCCGACCTGCCCGTCTTTGCCACCATGACCTTTGAGGAAGACGGACGCACCTTCTTGGGCACGAGCCCCGAGGTCGCCGCCATCACCCTCGACGCCATCGGCGCCGACGTTTTGGGCATCAACTGCAGCCAGGGCCCGGCCGAGCTCCGAGGACTCGCCGCGCGTATGCTCACCGTTACGGACAAGCCCGTTATGGTGCAGGCCAATGCGGGACTGCCCCGCGTGGACGATGACGGAAACACCGTCTTTGATATCCAGGCACCCGAATACGCCGAGGCCGTCGCTGGCATGATTGAGGACGGCGTGAGCGTCGTGGGCGGCTGCTGCGGCACCACGCCGGCGCACATGGCCGCTTTGCGCACGCTTATCGATAACCACACGCCCAGCACGCGCCGCCGCAAGCCCAGCATGTCGGTCACGAGCGCCCAAACGGTCGTGGACCTTCCCAGCGACGGCCACAAGATTGCCGTCATCGGCGAGCGCATCAACCCCACCGGTAAAAAACGCCTGCAGCAGGCCCTGCGCGACGGCGATCTGGACTACGTGGTGAGCCAGGGCATCAGCCAGCAGGAGCAGGGCGCCGACATCCTGGACGTTAACGTGGGCCTGCCCGAGATCGACGAGGTCAAGATTATCCAACAGGCCACCGAGCAGCTCCAAGGCTCCACGCTGTTGCCGCTGCAGATCGACTCCACCGATCCCGCCGCCGTCGAGGCCGCCGTACGCCGCTATGCCGGCAAGCCCATCATCAACTCCGTCAACGGCAAACAGCAGATCATGGATGAGATCTTTCCGCTGGTTGCCCACTACGGCACCAACGTCGTCGGCCTTACGCTCGACGAAGGCGGCATCCCCGATACCGCCGAGGCCCGCTTCGCCATCGCCGAGCGCATCGTGGCCGAGGCCGCCCGCTACGGCATCGGCCCGGACCGCATCCTCATCGACTGCCTGGTCATGACCGCCTCGACCAACCAGCGCCAGGCCGAGCAGATCCTGCGCGCCATGTCCCTGTGCAAGGAGCGCCTGGGCGTCAAATGCGCGCTCGGCGTGTCGAACATCAGCTTTGGCCTGCCCGCTCGCCCGCTGCTGGGCTCGGTCTTTTTGGCCGCCGCCTTTGGTGCAGGTCTGGACGCCCCCATCATGAACCCGGGCTCCAAGCGCTTTATGGACACCGTCTACAGCTATCGCGTCCTGAGCGTTGAGGACGAGGGCTCGACCGGATACATCGAGCGCTATGCCGGCTGGACCGATCCGTACAAGATCGCCGCCAACCCGGCAGCGGCTCAGGCCGCATCGAGTGATGCCGCGCCTGCTGCTGGCACCGCCGGCACTGACGGCAACGACGACCCGATTCGTCGAATGGTCGTCTCGGGCCGCAAAGGCGAGATCGCTGCCGAGACCGAGCGTCTGCTGACAGACCACGACGCTATGGACCTCATCAACAATCACTTTATCCCCGCTCTCGACGAGGTTGGCGTCCTCTTTGACCAGGGAAAGTTCTTCTTGCCGCAGCTCATGGCCTCGGCCGAAGCCGCACGCGTGGGCTTCGACACCATCAAGCGCCTGATGCCCGCCGGCGAGATCGCCGACAAGGGCAAGATCTGCGTGGCCACCGTCAAGGGCGACATCCACGATATTGGCAAGAACATCGTCAAAATGCTGCTCGACAACTACGGCTACACCGTCTTTGACCTGGGCCGCGATGTCGATCCGCAGGAGGTACTCAAGACCGTCAAGGAGCGCGATATCAAACTCGTCGGCCTCTCGGCGCTTATGACCACCACCGTCGTCGCCATGGAGGAGACCATCAAGCTGCTCCATGCCGAGGTTCCGGGCGTCAAGATTATCGTAGGCGGCGCCGTGCTCACCCCCGAATACGCCAAGCAGATCGGCGCGGACTACTACGCCAAGGATGCCGCCGAAAGCGCGCGCATTGCCGAAGAGGTCTTTGGGCAGTAACACAACGGAAACAACCGAGCACTAAAACGTGCCGCACGCGCCACTTGGCACGTGCGGCACGTTAGAATAGATAAGACTATGCTCGTTTTGGCAGATAGGAGCGCAAGGATGGCGATCACGCCTGCAGAAATCGCGGAAACCCGCGGCATGGTTGAGGAGCAGAACCTCGACATCAGGACCATCACCATGGGTGTTTCGCTCATGGGTTGCGGCGACGAGAACCTCGACCGCATGTGCACGAAGATCTACGACCACGTGACGCACACGGCTGAGCATCTGGTCGAGACCGCCGAGAACCTCGAGCGCGAGTACGGTATCCCCATCGTCAACAAGCGCGTTTCCGTCACCCCGGTGGCGCAGATCGCCGCGTGCTGCAAGGATGAGGACCTCACCCCCATCGCGCACGCCCTCGACCGCGCGGCCGAGACACTCGGCATCGATTACCTGGGCGGCTTCTCCGCACTCGTCCAGAAGGGCATCGGCGACGCCGATCGCCGCGTTATCCAGTCCATCCCCCAGGCGCTCGCCACCACGAGCCGCGTCTGCTCCAGCGTCAACGTCGCCAGCCTGCGCGCCGGTATCAACATGGATGCCGTGCTCATGGCCGCCCAGACTATCATCGATGCCGCTAAACTCACGGCCGACCAGGATTCCGTCGGCGCTTCCAAGTTTGTCTGCTTTGCCAACATGGTCGAGGACTCCCCGTTTATGGCGGGCGCCGTCCACGGCGGTGGCGAGGCCGACGCCGTCATCAACGTAGGCGTCTCGGGCCCCGGCGTTATGGCCGCAGCCCTGGAGACGCTGCCCGATTCCGCCTCGATGATGGAAGTCGCCGAAAAGATTAAGCAGACCGCCTTTAAGATCACCCGTGCCGGCGAGCTCATGAGCCGCGAGGCCGCCCATCGTCTGGGTGTCGAGAAGGGCATTGTCGACCTGTCGCTGGCTCCCACGCCTGCCATCGGCGACTCCGTCGCGCGCATCCTCGAGATCATCGGCGTGGGCACCTGCGGTGGCCCGGGCACGACCTGCGCGCTCGCCATGCTCAACGATGCCGTCAAGAAGGGCGGCGTCATGGCCAGCTCCAGCGTGGGCGGTCTTTCCGGCGCCTTTATCCCCGTGTCCGAGGACGCCGGCATGATCGCCGCCGTCGAGGCCGGTGCGCTTTCGCTCGAGAAGCTCGAGGCCATGACCTGCGTGTGCTCCGTTGGCCTGGACATGATCGCCATCCCCGGCGACACCCCGGTCGAGACCATCGCCGGCATCATCGCCGACGAGATGGCCATCGGCGTCATCAACAACAAGACCACGGCCGTCCGCGTGATTCCTGCCATCGGCAAGGGCGTGGGTGACTGCGTCGAGTACGGCGGCCTGTTCGGCCGTGCGCCCATCATGCCGGTGAACCCCAACGCCGGCACCGTGCTTGCCCACCGTGGTGGACGCTTCCCGGCACCACTGAACTCGCTGAAGAACTAGCTGAGGGGGACTGGCGAGGAGCCCCGAGGAGGGCAAATATATAAGGTCGCCTGCTCGGACAGTCCTGACTCGCACGGAGAGCACATTAAGTGCTCTCCGGCTCGTGCGGAACTCGCGATCGACCTTATATATTTGCCCTCCCCGGGGCTCCCGCACAACGGGCCCTCGGTTGGGTTCTATCCCTTTGGCAGTCGCTTCGCTTCTGCCCCACTTTGCTGGTATGGCGGTTTGGCGTTGGAACGGTTCTTTCTGATATATGCTGGTTGCGGCTCTTCTTTTGGGAGGAGTCGCTTTTTTGTTGCTAGGAGGTTGGCCCGTGACTGATGGTGTAATTCAATCTGAGCTGCTTTCTGCGGATTGGAATCAGGAATGGATGCGCTTGCAGGCTGGTCGGCGGCGGGCTGACGATTCTTTTGAATGGGATAAGCGGGCTCGGCATTTTCGGCCGTTGGAGACTGCCCCGTATGCCCGGGACTTTATGAAGCTGTTGGCGTTAAAGCCTGGTGAATCCGTGCTGGATATGGGGTGTGGAGCTGGGTCGATTGCTATTCCGCTTGCTCAGGCTGGGCATCTTGTGATTGCTGCTGACTTTTCCCCTGCCATGTTGGGCACGCTTGATGCTGGCATTGAGTACTATGGGCTCGAGGATCGCATTACGCCGCTTGAGCTTGCTTGGGATGATGATTGGGATTTGGTTGGACCGGTCGCGAAAGCGGTGGATGTTGCCTTTGCCAGTCGGTCGGTTACGACGACCAATCTAAAAGATGCGCTTGCCAAGCTTAATCGAACGGCTCGTCGGCGTTGTGCTGTCACGATGGTCGCCAACTCCAGCCCGCGCTATGATCTGCACTTGATGAACGCCATCGGCGCCTCGGTTACCTGCAGTAATGGCTTTGTGTACGCCTTCAACATCCTCATTCAGATGGGTGCCCTGCCGCAGGTCACGTACTTTGAATCGCCGCGTCGCGATACCTTCGACAGCCTTGAAGCGGGCGTGGCGGATTTTTCCCGTATGCTCGAGCATGGCAACGAGGATAAGATCGACCGCCTGCGCGACTATATCGCTCAGCACATGATCGAAAACCCCCATGACGGCGAGCCGGGCTCCAAGGGCGTGCCGCAGGGGCGCTATATGCTCGACCATATCCGTAAGGTTCGCTGGGCGTTTATTGCATGGGAACCGGTCTCTTCGAGCCGTCCATAGACCGCTTTCGGCCGTCGTACACGTCCGCCTGTAACCCGCGCCGTTCTCCCGCTCGGCATCCGCATTCTTTTTGAACTGGGCAAACACGCCCCACACCGCGCCGTTCCTGCGCTATCGTGGGACAGCTCACGTAGATTAAGGCCCCATCGCGGGGCGCCCCATAACATAGAAAGCGAGAACCCATGGCACTGACAGGAGCCCAGGTCAAGCAGCTTCGCAGCATGGCCCATCACCTCAACCCCGCCATCATCATCGGCAAGTCCGACATCAACGAGGGCACCGTCGAGCAGACGGTCGCCTACCTGGAGAAGCACGAGCTCGTTAAGTGCTCCGTACTCGATGGTTCCAGCCTTTCTGCCCGCGAGGCCGCCGAAGATCTCGCCGATCGCTGCCACGCCGAGGTCGTCCAGGTCATCGGCCGCAAGTTCTCGCTGTATCGCGAGTCCTCGCGCAAGGACATCGAGAAGATTAAGCTCGTCTAAGAGCCGACGATCCGGCGAGCCAACATACATCAAGCTTGCGAGCGTCCGAGCAATTCGGGCGCTCATTTTTTATCGCTCGAC
>CAUAGV010000126.1 GCA_958428675.1 uncultured Collinsella sp. | reverse complement strand
AGCGCAGAGTCTGCCGCCTGCCGTCTTGATGGACTGGATTTGTCGATCGAAGCCTACGGGATTCTTTGCCAGGTTTGCCTCGACGGTGCGGCCGGCAATATCCCAGTGGCCCATGCGTCCGCCGGCGGGGACGTAGGCATCGAGCGTGGGCTGCAGATGTGCCGCGTCCACGCCCAGCTCGCGCGCCGCAAAGAAGGCGGCGGCAACGTTATAGACCATGTACAGGCCGTTGTAGCGTGTGGCGATGTGTGCAGCAGCAGCGTCGGGCGCAGGTCCAAAGACCAGGTCAAAGCCGTAGCCGTCGCAGGTAAGCTCAACGTCCGTCACGCGACGGACAAGCGCAGGGCGGGCCCAGCCGCACGAGGGGCAATGGTAGGCGCCGAGCTGGCCGTATTGCACGTAGTCATACTCCAGCGGCGCGTTGCACTGCGAGCAAAAACGCGAGTCGCTAATGCGATCGGACTCGGTGCCCGTGGCGCCGTCGATGCCAAAGGCGATGCTCGTGTTGGGGACGCGCGCGGCGATCGAGGCGCACAGCGGATCGTCGGCGTTGTAGACGAGCGTTGTCGTCGGAGAGAGCTCCAACGCATGGGCGATGACGTCTTGGGTATGGTCGATCTCGCCGTAGCGGTCTAGCTGGTCGCGGAACAGGTTGAGCAGCACAAAGTACGTCGGTTTGAGCTTGGGCAGGACGCGCACCGTGTAGAGCTCGTCGCACTCAAAAACTCCCACGCGCTTGCCGCTGCTGGTGTGCTTAAGGCCGCCGCGGGCCTCGAGCAGAGCACCCACCACACCAGGCTCCATATTGTTGCCGGCACGGTTGCATACCACGGTAGCGCCGCTGGCAGCAACGGCGTCAGCGATGAGGTTGGAGGTGGTGGTCTTGCCATTAGTACCGGTGATCACCACGCTGCGGTCGACCAGGCTCGCGAGGTCGCTTAGCAGCTCGGGGTCGATCTTCATGGCGATGCGGCCGGGAAGCACGCCACCCTGGCGTTTGAGGACAGAGCGCAGTCCCCAGCGGGCGATATCGCTCGAGGTGCAGGCAAGAGATGAGCGGAAGTTCATGAAGTCGTTCCTAACGTGAATGACATGGTCGGGGCGATCGCGTCGCTAAAAGCCGTAGCGGCGCGCAAATTCCTGGGCGAGCTGCGATACATCTTCGCAGGCGTTGGCCCAGGGGGCAAAGTCGGGGGTGTCCGAGATAATGCCGTCGGCCTCCCAAACTGCCTGGTGCGAAAGATCCCAGGGATCGCGTGGCTCGGGCCGGCAGGGAAGGTACGGTGTCTGGTACATGGGATTCAGCAAGAAGAACGCGCCACCCTCGCAACGGTTAGCGAACTCACGCAGCGCGCGCGTCGCCGGGCGCATCTTGTTTGTTTTGAACAGCAAGATCGTGCGGGCGAGCAGGTACCAAGGAGAGTTTTCGAGTGCGTCTGCCCCCACCTGTTCCTCGAGCTGATGCGCCAGGGCAAAAAAGCCGTCCTGGTCTTCCAGGCGGGCGAGGGCAAGCAATACGGTGCCGGCGGCCCGGGTGGGATAGCCCTCCGTCTTAAGGACACGGCGAGAATAGTTGGCGGCGGCGCGGTAACGAGCGCTCGCCATGCACAGCTGCGAGATGGCCTCGAGTGTGTGAAGCCACCCGATAAGGGCCGGCTCGCTCACGGTAAGGTCCGCTGCGGTGATACCGTCGGCCAAAACATTATTGGCCCAGTAGTGCGGGGCCTCCATATCAAACCCGGGCACGCTCTGTTGCAGGTAGTCGGCCGTGCTCGTCTCGAGCTTCATCAGGTCGCCCAGGCAGGCGTCGACGGGCGTGTCCGCCAAAATGATGGCGAGCAGCTGGGCATCGACGGCCAGCGCATCGATGCGGACGATCTTGAGCAGCTCATCACGCATATCGTCGAACAAGCGGTTGCGCGTCTGCTCAAACTCCTCGTCGCTGCCCATGTCCTCGATGCGATGGAGCTCGTCGAGCAGGTGGCGATGAACACCGGCATAGGACAGCAGCGCCTGAGCATGCTCGGACTGCGCATACTTTTGGGGATTCGCGCTAATGTCGTTACGGACAAGCTCGCGTGCTGCATCGGTGAGCTCGGGGTGCGACGCCAGATAGGTGCGCTCCAGGTAGGCGGGGATGTAGACGCTCGGATCCATTAGAGGTCTCCTCCCTTAAACGGCAAGCCCTGCTCGGCCGCCCGCAGTATGCGCTCGTCGATCTGGGAGCGCACGATGTCGTTGGTGGCGACCCAGGCGGCAAAGCTGGCGTTGTCGGGTGCGCCCAGGCCCTCCTGCAGTACCGGCGTCGCCTCGGAGAGTGCAAGGACGAGCTCGTCGGTGGAGCCTGCACCCACGTTGACGCGGGCATAGACGCCATCGGGAAACTCGGTTTGGAAGTAGAGCGCCTCGGCTGCGTGCGGGCACGAGCGCGCAAGGATACGCAGGTAGTGTTCGGCGCCCTCGTAATCCAGCTCGCGCCAGGCAGCGCTCATCAGCGCGATGAGCGTCCACGGGTCCAAGTCGCGTTCTGCATCCTTGGGACGACGGCGCAGCGGCGTGTTGGCGAGATAGAGGACGGAGTGGGCAGAGCGAAAGCGCTTGAGCTCCTCAGCGGGGTATTCGAGCTTTGCCATGGCGAGCATTGCGGTGTGGCGGACGCCGGCAGGATCGTTGGGGGCAAAGTCGAGGCTGCGGTTTGCGGCTTCGAGCGACATGCGGTAGCGGCCGCTAATGAGCGCGCGCGATGCCAAGGCGGCAAGCCAGCGCAGGTAGGGACGGCGGGTCAGGTCGCCTGCAGCCTCGCGCTCGTAGGGGTCCTGCGCCGAGGCGATCTTGAGCGCCAGGTCGTGCTCCACCTCGTCGCACTTGGACACCAGATATTGCACGTATTCCTCGTTGGAGTCAGCGGTGAGGGCGCACAGCATGCGCTGGGCATCCCAGTTGCTCGGGTCGAGCGCAGCTGCCTCGCGGAGCATGTTCTCGGCCGCGGCTTCTTCTTGCTCTGCCTGGGCGTCGTCGGGGATAAAGGGGATGCGGTAGTCGACAGCCTCGACCACCTTGGCAATGAGGTGCCCGGCGCGGTCGCGGTCGTGCACGATGAGCGGTGCTGGGTTGCGGGTGAATTGTTCCATCAGACGCTCTACGGCGGCACCGTCGGTGAGCGGGATATTGTCGCGGCGCAAGGCCTCAAGAACGAGGCGATGGCAATCCTCTTGAATGGGATCGAATGCCATGGGGCCTCCTTTGCTGCGGTTAGGGTTCAAATGTCTCTATATAAGGTTCTAGTTTACCCGCATGTGGCACACCGGGGGTACCGCACTTGGACTTGCACCTTTGCACCACGAAGACGGATGTCGCACAAATGTCGGCACCTTGGACGACCGAGTGGTATCACGGTGCCGCAAACGGTCGATATTTGGCGGCGAACGGTGCATATTTTGGAGGGGCACCGTCCTGCCCGGGATATGTAGTCAACCTTGATAAAACGTTTGCCCAGCTTGGGGGTATGGATGCCACACAAGGGTCTTCGGGGATAGAAAAAACGTTTCATCATTGGCGGCTTTAGGTGAATAACTGACCAACCAGAACGGTAAAATAGTGTTTGTCTGAGCGTTGAGACGTTTAGACATCGCGCATTGTCATCGCCGGCAACGCGCAAAACGGTCCTAACGGAGCCAATCGGGTGCTCCGTTATATACACAAGTCTAAGAGGGGCTTGTTTAGGAGGCACAGTATGGGACGTTTTACCAATCCTCGCGATCTGTACTTTGGTGAGGGCGCTCGCCACGAGGTGAAGAACCTCAAGGGCAAGAAGGCCATCATCGTTTCTGGCGGCAGCTCTATGCGCCGCGGCGGGTTCCTGCAGGACGTTGAGGCCGACCTCAAAGAGGCCGGCTTCGAGGTCAAGCTGTTCGAGGGCGTCGAGTCCGATCCGTCCATCGAGACGGTCATGAAGGGCGCCGAGGCCATGCGCGAGTTCGAGCCCGACTGGATTATCGCCATCGGCGGCGGCTCGCCCATCGATGCCGCTAAGGCCATGTGGGTCTTCTACGAGTATCCCGAGGAGTCCTTCGACAACATCATCCAGCCGTTCAGCTTCCCCGAGCTGCGTCAGAAGGCTCATTTCTGCGCCATCTCCTCTACCTCCGGTACCGCTACCGAGGTCACCGCGTTCTCCGTCATCACCGACTACGCCAAGGGCATCAAGTACCCGCTGGCCGACTTCAACATCACTCCTGATGTCGCCATCGTCGACCCCGAGCTCACCTACACCATGCCCGCCAAGCTGTGCGCTCACACCGGCATGGATGCTCTGACCCACTGCATGGAGGCTTACGTTTCCACCTTCGCCTCTATGTTCACCGATGCCAACGCCCTGCACGGCATCCGCGAGATCGTCGAGTGGCTGCCCAAGTCCTATGCTGGCGACCATGAGGCCCGTCAGCACATGCACGAGGCTCAGTGCATCGCCGGTATCGCCTTCTCCTCGGGCCTGCTCGGCATCGTTCACTCCATGGCTCACAAGACCGGTGCAGCCTTTGAGAACGGCCACATCATCCACGGTGCTGCTAACGCCATGTACCTGGGCAAGGTTATCCAGTGGAACTCCAAGGATCCCCGTGCTGCCGAGCGTTACGCTTACGTGGCCAAGGAGATCCTGCATCTTCCCGGCGAGACCAACGAGGAGCTCATCGCTGCGCTCGTCCAGAAGATCCGCGACCTCAACGACCAGCTCAACATTCCGCAGTCCATCAAGGATTACGCGAATGGTGGCGTGAAGGTCGACGCCGAGAACCCGCAGATGGTTTCCGAGGAGGAGTTCCTCGCCAAGCTGCCCGAGATCGCCGCGAACGCCGAGACCGACGCCTGCACGCCGGAGAACCCGCGTGAGACCAAGGCTGCCGACTTCGAGAAGATTCTCAAGGCCTGCTACTACGACACCGACATCGATTTCTAATCGACTCTTGTTATCGTAACGAGGGGCTCCGCACGTATCTGTACGGAGCCCCTTTCTTTTTTCTTTTAGAGAATGGGATAGTTATGGCTGCAATTTTCAATAGCCCCAGCAAGTACATCCAGGGTCCGGACGAGCTCGCCAAGCTCGGCTCCTATGTCGAGCCGCTCGGCGCTAAGGCCCTCGTCATCGTGACGCCTTCGGGCAAGAAGCGCGTCGGTGCCAAGATCGAGGGCGGCTTTGCCGAGGCTAAGGCCGAGCTGCTGTTTGAGGACTTTAACGGCGAGTGCTCCAAGGGCGAGGTCGATCGCCTGGTTGCGCTCGCGCGCGACAACGGTTGCGACATCATCGTCGGCGTCGGTGGCGGCAAGATCCTCGACACCGCGAAGGCCGTCGCCTATTACCTGGAGTCCCCGGTTATCATTTGCCCCACCATCGCGTCGACCGACGCACCGTGCTCGGCGCTTTCGGTGCTCTACACCGACGACGGCCAGTTCGATAAATATCTCTTCCTTAAGGCAAACCCCAACATTGTCCTGATGGATACGACGGTTATCGCGGCGAGCCCGGTGCGCCT
>CAUAGV010000125.1 GCA_958428675.1 uncultured Collinsella sp. | reverse complement strand
AAGCTGCTGACGGCAACGGGTAACGGTGCCGGTCAGGCTCTTGAGGTTCTCCTCCAGGTGCGTAAAGACCTGCTCTGCGTAGTCCTCGGCTGCATAACGCGTCTCGCGCTCGTACTGCTGGGCGCGATCGCGGATGTCGTCGGCCTGCTGCTGTGCTAAGCGGACGATCTCCTGCTCACCGGCAATGGTGAGGGCCTGCTGCTGAGCGTCGGCGATGATGGAATCGGCCTGAGCGGCGGCGGAAGCCATAAGCTCCTCGCGCTCCTTAAGGATACGGCGGGACTTCTGCCACTCCTCGGGATAGCTCATGCGGATCTCGTCGAGGATGTTGAAGAACACGTCGGCGTCGATGACCTTGAACTGAGCGTTCTTGCCGAAAGGCGGCTTGGCTTCCTCGATCAGCCCTTCGAGCTCATCGACCAAGCTGACGATCCTATCGCCAGGAAAATTCTCGCCCGGCATCCGGTCTCCTTTCATAGGTAACATATCATCGTGCTAGTTTACCACATGCCACCAGGCAATAAAAAACGTCACGAAAAGCGATGTCTGAGCGCTTCGACCACGTTGGGCGGGACAAACGTCGATACATCGCTGCCGAGTGAGGCAATCTGGCGAACGACCGAGCTCGAGATATAGCCGTACTGCGGCGCACTCATGACAAAGATGGACTCCAGCTCGTTATCCAAGCGATAGTTGAGATCTGCCTGCTGCAGCTCGTACTCAAAGTCGGTCATGGCGCGCAGGCCCTTGACCACGGCCCCCGCCCCCTGCTCGCGAGCGAAGTCGACCAAGAGGCCGGTAAAGGGCAGGACCTCGACGCCGTCGATATCACCGAGCGCCTCGCGGGCCAGCGCCACGCGCTCATCGAGCATAAACGTGGTACCCACACCGTTTTTACCCTGCGACTCGGCAACAGCGACGATCACGCTGGGAAAGATGCGGCGGGCGCGGCGGATGACGTCGATATGGCCAAACGTGATGGGATCGAAGGTGCCCGGGACGATCACGCGGTTGATGGTGTCATTCATGGGCGTCCTCCTGAAACGTCGTGGCATCGTTGTTGTCAGCATCGGTGCTGGCGTTATCGCCCTCACCATCGTCATCGCCGACCCAACGAAGCAGGTCGACCGAGGTAATGCCGTAGCGCTTCTCGCGCACGATCTCAAAACCTGCCGGATGCGCGCCCGCATCGGCGGCGGCATGCTCAAACAGGGCATAAGCGCTAGGTGCAAGCAGACCCTGCTGAGCCAGGTTCTGCAGCAGCTCCTCGACCGGCTCGGCACCAAAAGCATAGGGCGGGTCGAGCAGGACCAGATCAAAGGGGCCGCCCGGCACACGACTGCGCGAGGCACTCGCCAGCATGTCGCCCGTTATCACGCGCCAACGCGCACGGTCACGGCAGAGCGACTCGATATTCTTGGTAATGAGCCGCGCGGCATTCCGATCGATCTCGAACGTCGTGAGCGAGCGGGCACCACGTGAGAGCATCTCGATACCCAAAGCGCCGGAGCCGCCAAAGGCGTCCAGCACGCGGACCTCGTCAAGATCGAAGTCGAATGCCGACATGACCATAGATGCGCATGCCTCGCGCACACGATCGGTCGTGGGGCGGGTGACATCGCGACCACGGGGCTCCTCGATCTTACGACCGCGCCATTCGCCGCCGATGATTCTCATCCTCCGCTGACCTCCTTAAAGATATGTCGATACCGCATGGCGACCGCATCGCGTAGGGGGCGCGTCGCCACAGAGTCAAGGTTGCAAGCATACCGCAAGAGCTCGACCGCGTCCAAATGGGCCCATTCGATCAATTCCTCGTCGGCGTCAAGGTCCACAAAGCGCAGGGTCACGCCGCCATGCTGACGGTAGCCAAGAATCTCGCCCTCGTGGCGCAAACGCAGATCCATCTGGGCGAGCGTAAAGCCGTCCGAGGTCTTCTCGAGTGACTGGAGGCGGTCTTGTGCCGCCGACGCGCCGCCATTGCCCTTGGAGTGCGTCATGACCAGGCACGTACCCGACACGCTGCCGCGGCCCACGCGCCCGCGCAGCTGGTGCAAGGCCGCCAACCCAAAGCGCTCGCCATTCTCGATGACCATGACGGTGGCGTTGGGCACGTCGACGCCCACCTCAACCACCGTAGTCGAGACGAGAACGTCGATCTCGCCACGCTTGAAGGCATCGATAACCTGGTCCTTCTCCCCCGCTGGCATGCGGCCGTGAAGGCGCTCGATGGCAAGACCCGGCAACGCCAGGCGCAGTCGGTCGAGCTCGGTCGCTGTATCGTGCAGCGGCACGGGGACCGCCACGCGGCCCTCGTCGTCGCGGGCGATACCGGGAACGTCCTCCAGATCATCGGCCGAGTCACTCGGCTCCACGAGCGGGCAAATCACGTAGGCCTGCTGACCCTTTTCATGCGCCTCGCGGATGGCGGCATAGGCAAGGTCGCGGCTCGACTCGGTAAGCACGCGTGTCGTCACGCCAGCGCCAGGGACGGGCCGATGGCGGATGATGCTCGTGTCCAGATCGCCGTAGACCGAAAGCGCCATCGTACGCGGGATGGGCGTTGCCGTCATAACGAGCAGATCGGCACCGGGGCCCTTCGCGCGCAAGGCATTGCGTTGGCCGACGCCAAACCGGTGCTGTTCATCGATGACAACAAGCGACAGATGCTTGAACGCAACGTCATCCGAAAGCACCGCATGGGTGCCAAAGAGCACGTCAAGCTCTCCCGATTCCAGCTGTGCATGGATGCGCTCGCGCTCTGCGGCCGGCGTGGCGCCCGTCAGGAGCGCCCAGGTCATGCCGGCCTGCGAGAGCAAGGGGCCGGACTTATCGGCATATTGACGCGCCAGCACGCCCGTGGGCGCCATAACGCAGGCCTGCGTGCCGCTATCGGCAGCCACAGCCAGCGCGCAGGCGGCAACGGCGGTCTTACCGGTACCGACATCGCCCAGCAGCAGGCGGTTCATCACGCGCCCGCCATCGCACATATCGCGCAGGATATCTTGGAACGCGGCCTCCTGCTCGTCGCTCAGCGAAAACGGCAGGGCCTGCTTGAGCGCGGCCAGGTGCTCACCCGCGGCGTGGGCGTAGGGCACCACATCGATCAGACCGCCGTCGTTGCGCAGGCGCAGCGCCAGCTGCAGGTAGAGGCACTCCTCGTAGGCAAGCCGTGCGCGCGCGATATCGCGCTCAGCCATGCTCGAGGGAAAGTGGATCGATCGAAGCGCACGAGCATTGCTCATCAGGCGACGTTTAACGCGCAAGCGCGCGGGAATCGGGTCGAAGGGATTGCCGACGAGCTCGAGCGCGCCACTTACGATGCGGCGCATCCACGCCTGGCTCACGCCATCACTCACATAATGGACCGGCAAAATAGTGCCTGCGGCGCGCCCTTCCTCAAGCTTTTCAAAGTGCGGCGAGGCCATCTGCTTAAAGCCGTAGGCAAACTCGACCTTACCCATCACGGCCAGGCGGTCGCCCTGCTTAAGCTGCTGGGCAATCCAGGGCTGGCGGAAAAAGGCGACCTGCAGCACGCCCGTCTCGTCAACGAGTGAGACCTCGGTCACCTGCATGCGCGGACGCGGCTGCTTTTGGACAATACGGTCGACCGTGGCGATGATGGTGCACACGGTACCGATGGGCGCCATCTCGATGGACCAGGAGCGCGTAAAGTCCAGGTATCGATGAGGGATATGGAGAAGGAGGTCCCCCACCGTCCGAATTCCCAGACGGCGAAGGGCCTCCTCACGTTTACACGAAACATATTTGAGTCGCGCGATATCCTCGTCGAGCGCATTGCTCTGGGCAAAGCGCTCCGAGACGCGCGGCACGGAGCACAGCTCGGACATGGGCAGATGCCTACTCGATCGAGAAGATCACGGGATAGAGCGGCTGCTCGCCACGATGGGCGTCAATCTCCAGATCGGGCTGAGCCTCCTCAATGGCGTCGACGATCTCCTGGAAGGCCTCATCGGACAGTTCCTCGCCGGCCAGAATCGTCAGCGCATCGCCCTCCTCTTCCTCCTGCATGCGGTTGATGCAATCGAGCGTGACCTGCTTCACGTCGGAGCCGACCACGTCAATGGAGCCGGCAATGATGCCCATGACATCACCGGAGTGAATCGGAGAGCCGTCAGAGGCGCTGGAGTCGCGCACGGCACGGGTGACCTCGCCATCGCGGACCTCGCTGATGGCGTCGACCATAGCGGCGACGGCATCCTCAAGCTCGGAATCGGGTAGGACCGCGAACAGCGCGGAGAAGGCCTGCGGAACGGTCTTGGTGGGAACGACGGCGACCTTCTTGTCGGTGCAGGCTGAGGCAGCGGCCTCGGCGGCCATGCGGATGTTGCCGTTGTTGGGCAGAATGATGACCGAGGTCGCGTTGACCTGGTCCACCGCGCCCAGCAGGTCTGCAGTCGAGGGGTTCATGGTCTGGCCACCGGACACGATCACGTCAACGCCGAGGGACTTGAGGATGTCGGCCTCGCCGGAACCGGCGGCAACGGCGACAAAGCCCAGGGCCTTTGCGGGCTCGGCGGCCTTTTCCTGGTCCTCGTGGATCTTGGCGGTACGGTCGTGGGCCTCCATCTCCATGTTGTGGATAAAGACTTCGTAGATCTGACCAAGCTGCAGCATGTGCTCGAGCACCAGGTTGGGGGTGTTGGAGTGCACATGGATCTTGTAGTCGGGATAGGCGCCCACGAGCAGCTCGCAGTCGCCCATGGAACCCAGGAACTTGAGGCACTCGTCCTCGTCAAAGGGAGCGTCGGCCTTAAAGAGGAACTCGTTGCAGTAGCGGAACTCCGAGCCCTCCCAGTCGTCGTTGGCCTCGATCTCAACACGACCAAGGGCCGCGTCGCGGGCAGAGCCGGCGGAATCAAACGTGGCGGAGAAATCCTCGACAACGGTGCTGCGGCCAAGCGCGGCGGCAACAAAGTTCTCAAGGAAAATAGCAAAGCCGAAGGCGCCGGAGTCAACCACGCCGTTCTCCTTCAGAACGGGCAGCAGGTCGGGCGTGCGGGCGACAGACTGATATGCCTCGACGACGATAGCGTCGAGCGCGTCCTCGGCCGAGAACTTCTTCTTCTCGCACTCGTCGGCCTTGGTCGAGACATCGCGCAGCACCGTGAGGATCGTGCCCTCGATGGGCTTGCGGACGGCCTGGAAGGCGACCTTGACGGCTCGGCGGAACGCATAGGCGATGTTGGCGGACGTAATGGGCTCATCGGCAGAAACGAGACCCTCGGCCACACCGCGCAGGATCTGCGAGGTGATGACACCGGAGTTGCCGCGGGCGCCCATCAGGGAACCGTGGGTGATGGCGCCGGCGATGGCCTCCATGTCGGCGTCGGCGGGAAGAGCGGAGAGCTCCTTGGTCACCGAGGCGAGCGTGAGCGACATGTTGGTGCCGGTGTCACCGTCGGGCACGGGGAAGACGTTGAGCTTATTGATCTCCTCGGCCTTGTCGGAAACGGCAGCCGCAGCGATCGGAAAACAGGTGCGAATGGTCTTTGCAATCATGGGTATTTGAATCTCCGTTTTCGGATGCTAGTTCAGACGGCTCTTGAGCGCG
>CAUAGV010000124.1 GCA_958428675.1 uncultured Collinsella sp. | reverse complement strand
GCAAGGCGATATCTATCGCCTGCTCGACGCGCCCTTTGGCATTACGCGACCCTTAACCGACCCCGCCGCGCAGGCAACCTGGAGCCGCCTTAAGGACGAGCTGCGCCGCTGGCTGGCAAGCGCTTAGCACTCGAGCTGAGCCAGCAGTTCCTCAACGATCTCAACGGCATCGCCGACGACCTTGTACTGGGCGGCACCGAAGATGGGGGCATCCGGGTCCTCATTGATGGCGACAATGCACTCCGCCCCACCGATGCCGGCGAGATGCTGGATAGCGCCCGAGACACCGATGCTCACGAGGAGCTTGGGCGAGACCGATACACCCGTCTGGCCAATTTGGTGGCGATACTCCAGCCAGCCGGCCTCCACCACGGGGCGCGTGCAGCCAAGCTCGGCACCCAGAGCCTCGGCAAGCTTTCGCATCAGCGGTAGGTTTTTCTTGGAGCCGATGCCGCGGCCCACCACGACTAGACGCTCGGCATCGGCAATTGAGGCCTGCTGTCCCCACTCCTCGGCGGGAATCGAGATCTCGACACGGGCCTTAACGTCATCCGCTAGCACTACCTGGGCAATCGTGCCGGAGCGGCTATAGTCAAACTCGAGCGCCTTAAAGATGCCGGGGCGCACCGTTGCCATCTGAGGACGGTGGTTGGGGCAGATAATGGTGGCCATCAGGTTGCCGCCAAACGCCGGGCGCGTCTGCTGCAGCAGACCCGTCTCCGTATCCATCGAAAGCACCGTGCAATCGGCCGTAAGGCCCGTCTGCAAGCGCACGGCCACACCGGGCGCCAGCTCGCGACCAAAGGCGGTCGCGCCGTACAGAATGGCCTCGGGCTTGCGCTCGGCTACCAAATCGCAGATCAAGCGGGCGTAGACCTCCGCGTCGTTCTGACGCAGGCGCTCGTCACGACAGACCAGAACTTCGTCCGCACCGGCGCAAATCAGATGCTCCAGGTCCCCGAGTGAGCCCTCGGGGCTCATGCCGACCAGTGCCACCAGACGGCAGCCGCGGGCATCGGCAAGCTCGCGCCCCTTGCCCATGAGCTCGAAGGCCACGGATGCAACGGCATCGTGCTCGTCAGTCTGCACGAAGATCCAGATGTCTCGATATGCGTCAAGGTCTGCCGCGCCGGCGGCCTCGTCGCGCTCAATCGAGATGGCGTTGACGGGGCAGGCGTCGACGCACCCACCGCACAGGATACAGCCGTCGGTTACGCGGGCACAGCGATTGGGGCGCTCACCCTCCACCACAATGCCGCCCGAGGCGCAGGCGCGAACGCAGCGACCGCAGCCGATACAGGCTTCGCTATCGATAATCAGCCCGCTCATCTATGCCATCCCCTCGATAATCTTGGCAAGTTTTACCGCCTGCTCGGACGCCGTTCCCTCGACGGCCTCGCACGTTTGGTCACGGTCGGGCACAAACGAGCGCACGACCTGCGTCGGTGATCCGGCAAGGCCGCAACGCGAGGGGTCGGCGTTTACGTCGGCAGCGCTGGCCACGCGCACGTCTGCATCCTCGGCCGCGCGAATACCGGCAATACTCGGCATGCGCAGCTGGCCAATCTCCTTGGCGGTCGTCATCGCACACGGCATCTCCAGGTACACCGTCTCCTCGCCGGCATCGCAGCCGTGGACGAGTGCCAGCGAGCCACACGTCGTAAATCCCGCGCTCTGCACACAGCTCACGTCGGTCACGCAGGGGACCCCAAAGGCGCCGGCCAGCTCGGGGCCGATCTGGGCCGTATCGCCGTCCACTGCCATCTTGCCGCAGATGAGCAGGTCAAAGTCCTCATCGAGTGCCTCGATGCCGCATTTGAGGGCATAGGTGGTGGCTAGGGTATCGGCGCCCGCAAAGGCGCGATCGGTCAGCAGCAGCGCGTCGTCGGCACCGCGGGCGATGCAGTCGCGCAGCAGCGATTCGGTCGCGGGGATGCCCATCGACACCACCGTCACACGCACGTCCATGCCAAAGCCGATAAAGTCGTCCTTCAGCGCCAGCGCGCATTCCAAAGCGCTCGCATCAAAGGGATTAATGACCGCCTGCTTGCCATCGCGCACGATGGTATTGGTCTTGGGGTCCATCTTGACCTCGGTGCTGCCCGGCACGGCCTTGACGCACACCACCATATGGAAATCGCTCATCTTCACGCGCCCCCTTTCTGGACGAGCTCATCCAAGAGCTTCTCCGAAAACAGGTTGCCGCGACCCAGCTGCCCGTCGGGATCGAGCTGGAGCTTGAGCCGCGCCGACTCGACCATGGCCTCGTGACCGTACATCGTCTCTAAGAAGCCCGCCTTGATCTTGCCGACGCCGTGCTCGGCAGAAACGGCACCGCCCATAGCCGTTACCTCCGCAGCCCACTGGGCAAACAGCTCGCCACCGCGACGGTAGTCCTGCGCATCGCGCGGCAGGATGTTCACATGCAGATGGTTGTTACCGATGTGCCCCCAGGCAGCAGATTCAAGCCCGCTTTCGGCCAGCGTGCGGCGATAGAGGGCCACGACATCGGCAAGGCGTGCATTGGGCACCGACATGTCCGAACCCAGTTTGGTGATGGTGGGATCCGTGCGGCGACGCTCGTCGATCAGCATATTGACGCTCTCGGGGACCGCATGGCGGAAGAACCGCTGGCACTCGCGATCAACCTCGGTGCGCGCGACCCATGTCGCATCGTCGCGGCCACCCGCGAACTCGAGCACCCATCCCAGGTGGTACAGTTCCTCGGTCGCCTGGGCTTCGTCGTCGCAGTCGAGCTCCACGTAGACACAGACCTTGGCGTCTTTGTCGAGCGCCGGCAGCGAGGCGAACGCCGTCGACTGCTCGCGCTGGCGACGTAGGATATCCAGGGCGCCCGCATCGAAATATTCGATGGCAGCCGCGTGGGACAGGACGGGACGCACAGAATCGGTAAAGGACACGGCCTTGTCTTCGCTGTCAAAGAAACAGCTCACGCCCCAAACGACCGCAGGCGCCGCCTGCAGGGCAATCTCGAGCTCGGTGATGACGCCGATTGTGCCACACGCACCGATAAACAGATCGATGGCATCCATATCGTCAGCAACGAAATAGCCCGAAGCATTTTTGGTCTTGGGCATGGTGTAGTCGGGAAGGTCGAGCTCGAGTGCACGGCCCGCTGCCGTCACGAGCGACAGGTGGCGGCCCTGGGCAAAAGCCTCGCCGCGCTGAAGCTCAAGCAAATCGCCATCAGCCAGCGCGACGTGGAGTCCCGTGATATGTGGGCGCATGGGACCGTAGGCGTAGCTGCGGGCACCGGAGGCGTTACATGCCGCCATGCCGCCCAGACAGGCAGACGCCTCGGTGGGATCGGTGGGAAAAAACTGCTCCGGGGCCTCTTGGAACTCCTCGTAGGCCTCAAGCGATACCTGGTCCCAACCAGCGATCGGCAGCACCTTCTTGCTCAGCTGCTTGCGCAGCTCCGAGAGCACAACGCCCGGCTCCACACGCAGCAGAAATTGGCCTTGTTCATCGCGGCGAAGGCCCAAGTAACGATTCATACGGGAAGTATTGAGGATATGCCCGCCGTGGGGCACGGCGCCGGCGGCAAGGCCAGTTCGGGCGCCCTGAACCGTTACCGGGACACACTCGGCATGGAGCTTTTCCAAAATGACGCGGACCTCGTCTTCCGTTGTCGGAAACGAGATGCTCGAGGCCTCGCCCGATGCGCGAGACTCATCGCGACCATACTCTTCGAACTCGTCGGTGAAGGGTTTGATGGTTGCAGACACGCGAACTCCCCCTTTAGCTAACTACAGTGTTTGCAGGGAGATGTTACCGCATCGTTTCGTCGACGTGTTCGAGACCGTCTCCATAATTGGCGATTTTTACGTTCGTGCAATTCGGCGAGCGGCTTGATTTCCTCGGCAGACGATGCTTTTGACACATATGGCCCCGCCGTCGCCGACCGCGCGATTGACGCTCGAAAAAAGTTGGAGTATTTTTTGCCGCCTTTTACCTGCGGAGACGCCAATCCGTCAAGCATTTGGTCAGAAATTGGTCAAGTAGCGGCTGATACGGTCGGCGTCGACAGCCAAAACCGATAGAAGTTTTGGCCCCAGAAGCAGGGAGGTTCCCATGGCATATTACTGGCCCCAGTACGGCATCGCCATCGAAGTCGACGACGATCCCCATCTCCTGCCTTTCGACGAAGAGGCATTCCCCGATACGACGGTCTACCACGTTACCACCGATGTGATCTGCGACCCCGAGTCGTTCTCGGCGCTCGCCCACCACATCGCGCATATCCACGACATCGAGCTCCCTCCCGACTTCGACGAGCTCGTCTACTCGCGCCGTCTGATGCTTCACATGCTCTTTGGAGCGGACCCGTCCACCTTTGCGCGCATCTATACCGCCAAGGATGCCGCATGAGCGCGAAGAAGCCACCCCACTTTGCAGGCCTGGGGCATCGCAGGAAGCTCATCGTTGCCTGCCTGGTCATCGTCTGTGCCCTTGTCGCCGTAGGACTATACGCTTGGCAGTCGCAGCCCGTACCCGAGGCGGGCGCTTCGGTTACGACGGCCGAGGGCAAAACGCGTCAGGAAATCCAAGATGAGCTCGACGCTATCGTCCGCGACAACATGATGACGATTTCGGTCGCGCCGGTCGCTCAGCTGCAGGAGGACGGCAAGCTGCGCGTCAACGTGCAAAACGTCCAAGACAATAAATTTCCCCAGCGATTCCGCGTCATCCAAAACGACGAGACCATGTACGAATCCGGTGTGGTCGAGACCGGCAAGACAATCGAGACGTACCCCGCCGGCGACATCAAAGAAGGCGAGGCGTACATCGAGATCCAGGCACTCGATGCCAAGACCCTCGACAGCCACGGCAATCCGACACGTGTCAAGGTGCGGGTTGAGCAAGCCGAGAACTAGCTTTTCCGGCCGACGCGGCACCGCATGCAATTCACCAGCATTCGTCCAATCATCGCGGGGACGGCCCGCGGCGAATAGAAAGGAACGACCATGGACATCACCAGGAACATGAACGGAGCCAGAGCGCTCGTCGTGGGCGCAGGGTTCGCGCTCGCGCTCGCAATGAGCGCCGCCCCGACGCCAGCTATGGCAGCCGGGCGCGTTGGAACCACGAAAGTAATGGTCAGGACCGAGATCGACAACGTTGAGTTCAAAGTTCCGACGGTTATTCCCTTCGTCGCCAAGGCCGACGGCACGCTTCAGGGCCCCTCAGAAGACGCGACCACCATCGACAATCATTCGGCCTACGGCATCCATGTCACCAACATGAAGATCGACGCCATGAACACCTGGACCATTGCCGCCGACGCCAAGGCCGGAACCGCGCAGAACTCCATCGACTTTAAGGTCGGCCCCGACGGCGCACTCCAGAACGCCAGCGCCGCAATGCAGGGGACGGGCCTCGATCTTTCCAAGAATACAGCCTTCGACATGGGCTACCAGGGCATTGCCGGCGGCACGGACAAAATTAAGCTCAAGACAAGCGGAAACGTCGCCCGCGTCACGCGCGACATCTTCCACGTAACCGGCGAAGGCGATCAGGTTGCAACGATCACCTGGACGGTCGAGCCCGGTGCGCACACGGCATAAGGC
>CAUAGV010000123.1 GCA_958428675.1 uncultured Collinsella sp. | reverse complement strand
CCCTTTTGGGGCGGCACGTTTTGTTTGGGCTGCACGTTTTTGTTTTGGGAGATCCATTTGAGCCTCATAGTTATGTTCACGTTCGGGAACATAGTGCCAGTTGCCTTAGCTAAGTTCACGTTCGGGAACATAGCCGTCCGCACCGCAAGACGGCCCGGCTACTCGAAGTATTGGAACTTGTTCGTTGAGAAGGCGAACGTGACGACAAAGCCTTCGCCCGGCTCCGATGCCGCGGTGACGTCGATGCCCATCTTAGAGCACAGGCGCGCCACCAGGTAGAGGCCGATGCCCGTTGCGCGCTTGGTGGTGCGGCCGTTGTCGCCGGTAAAGCCCTTCTCGAACACGCGCGGCAGGTCGGCCGCGCTCACGCCGCAGCCGTTGTCCGCGACGGTGAGCTCGATGCGTTCGCTCGCCAAGCCCTCGTCCAGCAATGCGCCCGAAAACACGATCTTCGCGCCGTCCTCGCACGCATATTTAATGCTGTTCTGAATGAGCTGACCCAGAATAAACTCGAGCCACTTCTCGTCGGTAAAGACCTCAAAGTCGAGGTTCTCGCACACCGGCGCCACATGTGCCGCGATGAGCTCACGCGCGTTGGCTTTAATCGCGCCCGTCACCAAGGTCTTGAGATCCCAACGGCGAATCAGGTAGTCGCGCTCCACGACTTCCGAGCGCGCATAGTACAGTGCCTGGTCGATATAGCGCTCAACGCGAGCCAGCTCGCGACCCAGGTCATCCACACGCGACAGGTCGTCTTCGCTGCCGTCCAGGTTTTCAAGAATCAGATGGGCTGCCGCCAGGGGCAACTTGGCCTCGTGGACCCAGCTTTCGATATAGTCGCGATAGTCGTCGGTTTGACGTCGCCCTTCCGCTACCTCATCGCAAGCCGCCTTGCCCACGCGGCGCAGGACTTCGTATTCGAGCTCGCCCTCGGCATAGGTCGGGCATTGCACCATCTCCTGCACCCACGCAGGGCTCTCGAGCTCCTCGGCCGCGCGCTCCAGCTGACACAGAAAACGACGACGGCGCGCATACTCGATCACGATGCCGAACATGCCAAAGATAAAGGACACACCAACCGCCACGACCACGATGGAAGCTGGTGCCCCGGCGACCGTCAGCACAAAGCAGCTCAGCAGCACGCCGCACGTCCACACGGCGACGGGAAGCAGCGCATCTTTAAAGAACTTGGCAAACGACATAACCGGCACCTAGACCGAGTAACCCTGACCGCGATGCGTGGTCAGATACCCTTTGACGCCGATTTTTTCGAGCGTGGTGCGCAGACGGTTGATGTTGACAGTGAGCGTGTTGTCGTCCACAAAGGCATCGGAGTCCCACAGGTCCTGCATGATGGCCGAGCGCGAGACGATCTTGCCCGCGCGGCTCAGGAGCAGCGAGAGAATGCGCAGCTCATTTTTGGTGAGCTCGGTGCTGTCGCCGGTCGCCGTGTTGGTGACCATAGAACGGGCGAGGTCGAGCTCCAGCCCCTTGTGGACGAGCGTGCTGCGCTCGCCCGCCGCCGCGGTGCGACGCAGCAAGGCATTGATGCGCGCCACGAGCACGCGCGCGCTATAGGGCTTGGGAACGAAGTCGTCCGCGCCGAGCGTCATGGCCATGACCTCGTCGATCTCGGTCGTGCGCGACGTGAGGACGATGATGGGAACCTCGGATTCGCGGCGGACTTCGTGGCAGATATGCTGGCCGTCTTTGACGGGAAGCGTCAGGTCGAGCAGTACCAAGTCGGGTGCAGCGGCCAGGATGTCACGCGAGACATGCTCGAACGACTCGCAGGTCTCGACCTCAAAACCGGCACGGGCAAGGATATCGGCAAGCTCGCGACGAATGGGCTCGTCGTCCTCAACGATATAGATTAGCGCCATGGATTCCGCTCCCCTCTTGGTTGTCTTGCCACCATTATGGCTGCCAAACTGCAGGTGTGCACCGCGCGCGGTGCCAAGGTGACAGAACTGTTCGCGAGCGGGGGCGTTTTGTCCGCCTCGCACTCGCAGCGGTGGCGGGGACCAAAATGATTCTTTAATCCCCGTCCCAGAATAATCATTTAGCGACGGGCGCGGAGCTTTTCGTAGCCGTCGGCGAAGAAGGCGACCGTGGCGGCATCGGACTCAGCGGCGTCCGTCTCGGTTGCGGGAACCACGCCGTGCTCGTCGCTCACCAGGAACAGCGCGCCTTTGAGCTGAGCGGGAATGTCCACGCGCGTGACTGGGATGCTCTTGGTCTGGGCCAGCTGCTCAATGAGCGTCGCCGTGCCGCACAGGCACTCGTCCGCCGGCGCCACAAAGGCCAGCTCGCCGTCGTTGACAGCAGCAAGCAGCTCGGGCGCCACGCCGGTCTCGTCGGCCTCGGAGCGGGCCTCGGCAGAACGGGCACGCAGTGCCTTGGCCGACGTGTCGGCCAGCGGCTCGTACTCCCCCACCGTCATGGCGGCGTTGCCGTTGATGTCGATCACCAGCATGAGTACGCCGTCGTGCGCGGTGTAATCGCCCTCGGCAAGCGACCACTCAACGTGCTGCTTGGCCCAGCTGAGCATGTTGTGGGTAAGCGGCTCGCCCTGCACCAAGCGCTCGGACAGCGCGCGGATGTGACGGTTGAGCATGGGCACCTTTTTGTTGGACATGCGCCAACGGCAGACAAGCGCGGGCTTGTCGAGCGTAAACTTCTCGACCGCCTCCTGATTGGCGCAAAAGTCCTCGTACGCACGCTGATCCTCGGCATTGCCAAACAGCTCGGCATCATCAATCTGGGGCATGGTTGTACCTTTCGTGTTAGTCATTCCGTCCTCTTATACCAAAAAGACGGCCCTCCAAACGGAGCAGCCGTCTTTTGCAGAGATTATTTTGTCCCAGGGCGGAACTTAGTGCCTAAAATGCCTGGCACCTGTGAAGACCATCGCAATGCCATGCTCGTTGCAGGCCTGGATGCTCTCGTCGTCACGCTTGGAGCCGCCGGGCTGGATGATGCAGGTCACGCCGTGCGCGGCAAGCACGTCGACGTTGTCGCGGAACGGGAAGAACGCGTCGCTTGCGCAAGCAAAGCCGCCCTTCTCCACGCCCTCGCGCTCGCAGAAGTCCTCGGCACGCTCGCAGGCAAGCAGTGCAGAGTCAACGCGGTTAGGCTGACCCGGGCCCATGCCAATGCCGGCCTTGCCCTTGGAGACCAGGATAGCATTGGACTTGACGCCCTTGCAGACCTTCCAGGCAAACTCGAGCTCGGCCATTTCGGCATCGGTGGGCTTGCGGTCGGTGGGGAACGTAAAGGTCGCGGGATCCTCGGTCACGTGGTCGACTTCCTGCACCAGCATGCCGCCGTCGATGGAGCGCAGCTCCACTTGGGCACCGTGGTCCACGCCGCCGGTAGCCAGCACGCGCAGGTTGGGGCGCTTGGCCATGCGCTCGAGCGCCTCGGCGGTATAGCTCGGGGCGATGATGACCTCGACGAACTGCTTGTTCTGATCGGCAAAGTGCTCAACCAGCTCAAAGGGAACCTCGCGGTTGCAGGCGATGATGCCGCCGAAGGCGCTCTTGGGATCGCAGGCGAAAGCGCGGTCGTAGGCGGCCGTGATGTCCTCGGCAACGGCGGAACCGCAGGGGTTCTGATGCTTGAGGATCACGCAGGCCGGCTCGTCGAACTCGCGAACCAGGTTCCAGGCGGCATCGGCGTCCAAATAATTGTTGTAGCTGAGCGGCTTGCCCTGGATCTGCTCGGAGCCCACAAGCGGGAACTGCGAGCTCGCGGTGTTCTCGCAGCCCTCGGCAAAGCGATAGACCGTGGCCTTCTGTTGCGGGTTCTCGCCATAGCGCAGGTCGTCGACCTTCTCCAGCGAGATCTCGAGCTTGGCAGAGGTGTCCGCCACGTCGCTTGCCTGAGCGGCAAGCCAACGGGAGATAGCCGTGTCGTAGGCGGCGGTAGTCTGGTAGACCTTCACCTGCAGGCGGCGACGGGTGGCAAGCGTGGTGCAGCCGCCAGTCTCGTGCATCTCGGCTAGGACGGCGTCGTAGTCAGCCGGGTCAGAGATGACGGTAACGCTCGCAGCGTTCTTGGCGGCAGAGCGCAGCATGGAGGGACCGCCAATGTCGATGTGCTCGATGGCGTCCGCAAAGGTGACCTCGGGGTTGGCGACGATCTTCTCGAACTCGTACAGGTTGACAACGACCAGGTCAATCAGCTTAATGCCGTGCTGAGCGGCCTCCTGCATGTGCTGCTCGGAATCGCGGCGGGCCAGCAGCGCGCCGTGAACCTTGGGGTGCAGGGTCTTAACGCGGCCGTCCATCATCTCGGGATAGCCCGTGAACTCCTCGATGGGGGTTACGGGAACGCCCGCGTCCTCGATGGCACGAGCCGTGCCGCCCGTAGAGATGATCTCGACGCCAAAGTCATCGACCAGCGTCCGTGCGAAATCGACGACACCCGTTTTATCGGTAACCGAGATCAACGCGCGTGCGATCTTCACATCAGATCCCATGCAGTCCTCCTGTCTGGTACGCCGCCGTGCTCTGTGAGTCGGTGATACGTCGATCTGCAGCGCTCGCGCAGCGGCATTGAAAATACTGATTCAATGTAGCGCATCGAGCGCATCGATGCACCCCGCAACGGGCGCATGTGCAGAAAAAGTTTGCGAGCGGAGGGGATGGGCACGGCACCGGGCACGGTGAGTTCATGGAACACAGGGGCACCATAATTAGATGCCAATAGCGTGGTAGAACTGTGCTCGATATGCATCCGCAAAAGAAAGAGGCACCATGGTCTCGCGGGTTCTCTACCGACCGTTTGATACCGAAGACTTTGACGCTATCGCGCTGATTCTGCAACAGCTTTGGCATAACAATTCGGATAACGATGAGTACAACCGCCTCGAGGCCGCGTGCGACCTTGCCTACTGCCTTTCGTCCTCGACGTTTTCGCAGGTTGCGGTGATTGACGGCGAGGCGCGTGGCATTGCGCTCGCGCGCGCGGGACAGAGTTCCGGCGCCACCGTCGAGGAACATTGGATGGACACCGAACGCGCTCTGCTATCGCAAATGCGCGAGCTGGAGCCCGATACTTGCGCCGAGTACCTCTCGTTTGTGCGCGCAACCATCCGAACCAACAACCGCCTGCTCGAAAGCAGCCCGTTGCCCCACGACAACGAGGTCACGCTGCTTGCCGTGGATCGCGACGTCCATGGCCTGGGTGTAGGCTCAGTGTTGCTCGATGCCGCGGTCTCGTACCTGTCCTCGCGCGGGGCGACAAGGGCGCACCTGTACACCGACTCCAACTGCTCGTGGAAGTTCTACGAGTTGCACGGCTTTAAGCGCACGGCCACGCACCGCGCCAACCGCGAAGAGCGCCGTCACGACATGCCGCGCGAAAGCTTCCTCTACGAACTCGACCTAACAGCCTAGCCCAGGCAGCCACACCTAGTCATTTAAGTCTGTCCCCAATGAGTGGCCTAGGGGGTTTGTAGATAGCCGTGGTCAAAAAACATCAAATATGAGTACTGCTACCTTTTTAGTAGCAGCAACTTGGGGCATTTTTGATGCTTGTAGGCATGACGACCAGCTGCACGAGGGTGGCGCGCGCAGACGTGGTGTAAGAGCGTCCTGAGGTCCGTCGCTGCAAGTC
>CAUAGV010000122.1 GCA_958428675.1 uncultured Collinsella sp. | reverse complement strand
CTGCGGCCCACGCTTTACCATCATCCGATCGCTGCCTTATGACCGAGCGGCAACCTCGATGGACCGTTTTCCCATGTGCCCCGAGTGTGCCGCGGAGTATGCCAATCCGCTCGACCGTCGCTTTCACGCGCAGCCCGATGCCTGCTTTGATTGCGGGCCGCATATCATGTGGCGCGAAGCGAGCGTGGGCGATGAGCCGGGCGAAGCCGCCGCGCCGCTGGCCGTCGGCACCACGCGCGAGACCAGCGACGCCATTATCGACCGCTGTGTTGAGCTGCTGGCCTGTGGCGGTATCGTCGCTATCAAGGGACTGGGCGGATTTCACTTGGCATGCGACGCCTCCAACGAGCAGGCGGTAGCCGAGCTTCGCCGCCGCAAACGCCGCAGCAACAAGCCGCTTGCCGTTATGGTGCGCGACCTTGCCGACGTTGAACGCCTGTGCCATGTCAGCGACGTTGAGCGCGGCTTGCTGGCCGGCAGTATTCGCCCCATCGTGCTGCTGCGCCGACGTGCCGTTTGCGAAAGCGGCGGTTCCCCCGACACCCTCGCGCTCGCACCGTCCGTCGCGCACGACCTTCCCGAGCTCGGTGTTATGCTCCCCTACACCCCACTTCAGCATCTGTTGCTTGCCGCGGCAGAAGCCTGCGGTATGCACGCGCTCGTCATGACCAGCGGAAACCTGAGCGAAGAGCCCATCGAGACCGACGACGACCTTGCCTGGGAACACCTCGTTGCCGCCGGCATCGCCGATGCGTTGCTCGGCAACGACCGCGCGATCCTCTCGCGCTACGACGACTCTGTAGTGCGCGTGGTCGACGGCGCCGTTATGCCCGTGCGCCGCGCTCGCGGATATGCACCCCAGCCGCTGCCGTTGCCGGCGCTCGACGGCGCTCCGTCCTGCGTGCTCGCCTGTGGGCCACAACAAAAGGCCACGATTGCGCTCACGCGTGAAGGGGCGAACGGCGAGGCAACCTGTTTTGTGTCGCAGCATATCGGCGATGTTGAAAACGGCGGGACCTTCGATGCCTGGAACGCCGCGCGCACGCGCTTGGAAGATCTCTTTGACTTGGCGCCCGCCGCCTTAGCCTGCGATGTACATCCCAACTACCTATCGAGCCAGTGGGCGCGCGAGCAGGCGCGAAAATGCAATCTGCCGCTCGTCGAGGTGCAGCACCATCATGCGCATATCGCGAGCGTAATGGCCGAGGCTATCGCCGCGGGCCAGCTTACAACCGACGAGCGCGTCCTTGGCATCGCCTTTGACGGCACCGGCGCCGGTACCGATGGGACCATTTGGGGCGGCGAGTTTCTTGTTGCCAGCCTTGGCGGCTTTGAGCGCGCCGCGCATTTGCGCACCTGGGCGCTCCCCGGCGGGGCGGCCTCCGTGCGCGACGCCCGCCGCAACGCCTTTGCCCTGCTCAGTGAGCTCGGCCTGCTCGAGCACCCAGGCGCCGCTCGGCTTTTGGACAGCCTCGACGAGCAAACGCGCAGCGTGACAGCCACCATGATCGAGCGCGGCATCAACAGCCCGCGCACCAGCAGTATGGGTCGCTTGTTTGATGCCTCAGCCGCGATCCTGGGCATTTGCGGCCAGGCAACCTACGAGGGCGAACCCGCCGTCGAGCTTGAAGCCGCCGCCTGGCGCGCGCTCGGCGGTAAGACCGTTCGTCTCGGCGGCAATCATACAGGCGTATTCACGTCTGCCGATGACTCCCCCATCTTGGACCCCCAACCACTCATCGAAGCTCTTCTGAATGGAATCGAGGCAGGCGCGCCGGCCGATAGGCTCGCCCTCGAGTTTCACATCGCCATCGCACGCTCTTCGGCACGAATCGCACGCGAAATCTGCGCGCGCGAAGGCCTCGATACCGTCGCGCTCTCGGGCGGTGTGTTCATGAACCGGCTTTTGCTTCAGCTTCTTACCCACGAACTCAAAGACGCCGGTCTTGCCGTCTTGGCCCCCCACGCCGCGCCCGTCAACGACGGCTGCATCGCCTACGGTCAGGCCGCCATCGCTCGCGCTCGCCTCGCGCAGACAGCATCGCGATAGGCTGTTTTGCCAGCCTGCGCGCCGCCGTCTCACAGGTGTAACGCGTTTGCTCGTGACTCCCGCGAGCGCTACCATCAACTGATGGGTAATTAGGCGCCTATCCAGCGCAAAACGTATAAAAGGGGAACATTATGTGCCTTGCCGTTCCCGGTAAAGTGGTCAAACGCGACGACGACCTTAAGGCGACCGTCGACATGATGGGCATCGAGCGCCCCGTTTCGCTGCGCCTCGTGCCGACGGCACAGGTAGGCGACTATATTCTCGTGCACGCCGGCTTTGGCATTCAGATTGTCGACGAGCAGGAAGCCCAAGAGACACTCGAGCTCGTCAATACCATGACCGAGCTGGCCGAAGAGGACCAGCTCGCCACCAACCCGGCGGAGACTTACTAGTGACGCCCGAACAGCCGGCTCGCTCCGGTATCGACTTCTCGGCATTCCGCGATCCTAAGCTGGCTCGCGAGCTCATCGAGCGCATCCGTGAACTCGTCGGCGACCGCGCCATCAACCTTATGGAAGTCTGCGGCACGCATACCGTGAGCATCGGGCGCTATGGCTTTCGCTCCATTATGCCTGCCGGGCTCAAACTGCTGAGCGGTCCGGGTTGCCCCGTCTGCGTTACCGCCAACCGCGATATCGACCATGCAATCGCGCTCGCCAAGATGGACGGCGCCATCATCACCACCTTTGGCGACATGATGCGCGTGCCCGGATCGTCCACCTCGCTCGCCGCGCAAAAGGCGGCGGGGCGCGATATTCGCATTGTGTACTCCCCGCTCGATGCACTCGATATCGCCGAACACAACCCCAATCGCCCGGTCATCTTTATGGGCGTCGGCTTTGAGACCACGACGCCCACCATCGCCGCCGCCATCCTGGAGGCAGACGCGCGCGGGCTGCAGAACTTCTCGGTCTACTGTGCCCATAAGACCACACCGCCGGCGCTACGCGCCATCGCCAACGATCCCGAGACCACTATCGACGGCTTTATCCTTCCGGGGCACGTCGCCACCATCACGGGCTTAACGCCCTTTGGCTTTTTGGTCGACGAGTTTAAGACCCCAGGCGTGGTCACGGGATTTGAGCCGGTCGACATCTTGCAGGGCATCTGCATGCTGGTCCAGATGATTGTCGAGAGCAGGCCGGCGATCGACAACGCCTACCGCCGCGGTGTCAATGCGAACGGCAACCCCGTGGCGCGCCAGCTGGTCGAGCAGGTGTTTGAGCCATGCGACACCACGTGGCGCGGGCTGGGGCCGATTGCCAACTCGGGCCTTTCCATCCGCCCCGAGTTCTCGCGCTTTGATGCCCGCACTCGCTTTGACGTGCCCGTTGAGACGACGGTCGAGCCGCGTGGGTGCCGCTGCGGCGACGTGCTGCGCGGGGCCATTACGCCGAGCAGCTGCCCGCTCTTTGGCCGCACCTGCACGCCCGAGCATCCCGTCGGCCCGTGCATGGTGAGTTCCGAGGGCAGCTGCGCAGCATATTTCCGCTACCGAGGCTGTTAGGTTCCGCCGTTCTAACGAACGGCGGACCGGTCGACGCTGCGCGCCATTCAGGCGAGCGATTTGCCTTTCAATCGTCGGCTGCGGGCAAAAGCCCAGCAGCCTCCTCTTTCAAGGCAACTCACTTCGCCTGAATGGCGCTCGCTGACTTTTACTTAACATCGATTCTGCCACACTCAGCTATTGCCGACCCCCCCCACGATTGGAGTTTTCGATATGTCCCGCACTGCCACCGATAGCACTGTCCTGTTGGGCCACGGCTCTGGCGGCCAGATGATGAAACGCATCATCGATGAGGTCTTTTTGGATGCCTTTGGGTCGCCCGAACTGCTCGAGGGCAACGATGCCGGCGTCGCTGCGCTGCCCGCGAGCGGGCGCATCGCCATGTCGACCGACAGCTTTGTAGTCTCGCCGCAGTTCTTCCCCGGCGGCAATATCGGCCGACTCGCCGTGTGCGGAACCGTTAACGACGTCGCGACCTCGGGCGCCAACGTGCGCTACCTCTCATGCGGTTTTATCCTCGAAGAGGGCTACCCCATGGACAAGCTGCGTCAAATCGTGCAGACCATGGCCGAAACGGCGCGCGAGGCGGACGTGGCGATCATCACGGGCGACACCAAGGTGGTCGAGCGCGGCGGGGCCGACGGCATCTACATCAATACCGCCGGCGTGGGCGAGGTGCCCGCGGGCGTGACGCTCAGCGGCGCCAACTGCCAGCCTGGCGATATCATCCTGGTGTCGGGTACACTCGGCGACCACGGTATCGCCATCATGAGCCAACGCGAGGGCCTAGCCTTTTCGAGCACGATCGAAAGCGACGCCGCGCCGCTCAACCACCTGATCGCCGACGTGCTTGCCGCGGCGCCCGACACGCGCTGCTTCCGCGACCCCACGCGCGGCGGCCTGGCATCCACGCTCAATGAGTTTGCCCAGGCCAGCGGTGTTGCCATGGAGGTTGACGAGGATGCTGTGCCCGTGCGCCCCGACGTGCAGGCCGCCTGCGAGATGCTCGGCTACGATGTGCTGCAGGTGGCAAACGAGGGCAAGATGGTCGCCGTGGTGCCGGCCGAGCAGGCCGATGCCGCGCTGGCCGCCATGCGCGCCGCCCGCTACGGCGAAAATGCCGCCATTATCGGTCGCGTTCTGCCGCTTGCCGAGGGCGCCCGTCCCGCCGTGCGCGTACGCACCGGCTGGGGCTCGACCCGCATCCTCGACACGCTCGTAGGAGAGCAGCTGCCCAGGATTTGCTAGTGGCTTCCCTGCAAGCTGTCCCGTATCCGGCGACAATTGGCCCGCTCTAGCTGCGGGGAGATGGAAGGACCCTCCTGCCGAGCTAATCGGCAGGAGGGTCCTTCGTTTTACAAGGCCATGTTCCTTGCAATATTTACCTGTCAGGCAGACGCTCGCTACGCCGCGCGGCGCTTGGTGTAGACAAACCAGCCGCCGACGGCCGCGATACCGACGATGCCCACGGCAACACCGGCGATGGCAAAGCCGTTCGAGCCCGCGTCCGCAGCCTTGTTGGCAGCATCGGCGCTCAACGCGGCGGTCTTGCCGGACGTGCCCGACTTTTTGCCGCTCTTGTCTGTCTTGCCGGCGACGGAAGACTCCATCGAATCCTTCTTGCCGGATTCAGCCTCGACTTTGGTATCGCCGGTGGCCTTGGCGGCCACAGGAGCCATCACGGCCGCAAAACCGCCGGTTCCGTTGCCGGCACCGCTGGCCGACCCGGTACCCGGCGTCAGAACGCCCGGCGCCACCGTGGGCTTCTGCGGGTCGTTGCTGCTCGAGTCCTTGCCCGCCATCACGGCCGTCTTCCAGGCAATCGTCTCTCCCGAGGAGACACGATACGTCGTAAGCGCGCGGAGCGCTTGCTCGGTCGCCATGGCGTTGGCCGTGCCGCACTTGCTGTGCGCATAGCCGTTGCCGCCGTCCACGCGGTACAGGTCCAGTGCACACACCACGTTGGTCGCGGCATTTGCAAACCCGTTGACAGGGTTGGCCGGGTCACGGTCGAGCGAAAGCAGTGCGAGGATCACCTGGGCATTGGCCTCAGCAGAACCGAAGTCACAGGTACC
>CAUAGV010000121.1 GCA_958428675.1 uncultured Collinsella sp. | reverse complement strand
CAAGCAGGGTCGCTTCCGTCAGAACCGGCTGGGCAAGCGTGTCGACTACTCCGGCCGTTCGGTAATCGCTACCGACCCCAAGCTGCTGCTGCACCAGTGCGGTCTGCCCAAGACCATGGCGCTGGAGCTCTTTAAGCCCTTCGTCATGAAGCGCCTGGTCGAGCTTGGCAAGGTCGAGAACATCAAGGGCGCCAAGCGCGCTATCGACCGCGGTGCCACCTTTGTGTGGGACATCCTCGAAGAGGTCATCGACGGCCGCGTCGTGCTGCTCAACCGTGCACCGACCCTGCACCGTCTGTCCATCCAGGCCTTTGAGCCGGTGCTGGTCGAGGGCAAGGCTATCCACCTGCACCCGCTGGTCTGCTCGCCCTTCAACGCCGACTTCGACGGCGACCAGATGTCTGTCCACGTGCCGCTGTCCAGCCAGGCTCAGGCCGAGGCTCGCGTTCTCATGCTCTCTGCGAACAACCTGCGCTCGCCGGCATCCGGCAAGCCGGTTAACATCCCTTCGCAGGACATGATCATCGGTGTGTACTACCTCACCCAGGTTCGCGAGGGTCTACCGGGCGAGAACCACGTGTTCTCGAGCTTTGACGACGCGCTGCACGCCTATGACTGCCGTTCCGAGGTCGACATGCAGGCCAAGATCCAGGTCCGCGTGTCCGCTACCGATGCCAACGTCATCAACGAGGACGGCACCCGTATCTTCCGCGTCAAGAACGGCAAGAACGAGTTCGTCGACTACGACGTCACCGGCAACAAGACCGCTCGCTTCGAGACCTCTATCGGCCGCATCATCTTCAACCGCCAGTGCCTGCCCGAAGACTATGAGTTCATGAACTACAAGATGGTCAAGGGCGACGTGGCCAAGCTGGTTGCTGACTGCTGCGATCGTTACCCCGAGGCCAAGGTCGGCCCGATCCTCGACGCCATCAAGTACTCCGGCTTCCACTACGCTACCCGCGCCGGCCTCACCATCTCGGTGTGGGACGCTCTCATCCCTGATGAGAAGCAGGAGCTGCTCGACCGCGCCCAGGCTAACGTCGATCAGATCAACGAGTACTTCGAGGAGGGCTTCATCAACGAGACGGAGCGCCACATCGAAGTCGTTAACGAGTGGACCGCTTGTACCGACAAGGTCGCAGCGCTCATGCTCGACTTGTTCGACGAGGAGAACCCGCTCTACATGATGGCCGACTCCGGCGCCCGTGGTTCTAAGACTCAGCTGCGTCAGCTCGGCGGCATGCGTGGCCTGATGGCAGACATGTCCGGCGAGACGATCGACCTTCCCATTAAGGCGAACTTCCGCGAGGGCCTGCTGCCGCTCGAGTACTTCATTTCGACCTACGGCGCCCGTAAGGGCCTGGTCGATACCGCATCCCACACCTCGGACTCTGGTTACCTGACCCGTCGTCTGGTCGACGTGGCCCAGGACGTCATCGTCCGCGAGGAGGACTGCGGTACGCACGAGGGCGTCACCTACAACCTCATCATCCCCGGCACCACCGACCTCAACACCGACCTCGTCGGCCGTTGCTTCATTGAGGACGTCGTGGCTCCCGATGGCACCGTGCTCTTTGAGCAGGACGGCTACATCGAGAAGGTCGCCGACATCCAGAAGATGGTCGATGCGGGCCTCAAGAAGGTCAAGCTCCGTGCGCTGCTCACTTGCCGCTCCAAGTACGGCGTGTGCCAGAAGTGCTACGGCTGGGATCTTTCCACCCGTCGTCCGGTCGCCATCGGTACTGCCGTCGGCATTATTGCCGCCCAGTCCATCGGCGAGCCCGGTACGCAGCTTACGATGCGTACCATTCACTCCGGCGGCGTCGCTGGCGTCGACGATATTACGCAGGGTCTGCCTACGGTCAGCCGTATGTTCGATATCGTCGGCAACGTCAACGAGAAGATCCTGGGTCGCGAGGCCGAGCTGGCTCCGTACTCCGGCCACCTCTCGATTAAGCCCGAGAAGTCCGAGTACGTGCTGACGCTCACCGACTCCGAGGATCACACCCGTGTTCTCGACGAGCGTCGCGTCCCCGCATCGGTGCGCTTTATGCCCGAGATCGAGGACGGCTGCGAGGTTCGCGCCGGCGATCAGATCACCAAGGGCTTCGTCAACTTCCGCAACCTGCGCAAGCTGACCGACATCGAGTCGACGATGCACACCTTCGTCGAGAGCGTCAAGGACGTCTACACCAGCCAGGGCGTCGACCTGAACGACAAGCACATCGAGGTGCTCGCACGTCAGATGCTGCGTCGCGTTCAGATCACCAACCCCGGCGACTCCAAGTACCTGCTTGGTCAGTACGTCGACCGCTACGAGTTCGCCGACGAGGTCGAGCGCGTTGCCCGTCTGGGCGGTCAGGCTCCCGTGGCCGAGCCCGTCATCCTGGGTACGCTCAAGGTCGCGTCCAACATCGACTCCTGGCTGTCGAGCGCTTCGTTCATCCGTACCGCCGGCGTCCTTACCGAGGCTGCCATCGAGGGCAAGGTCGACCACCTGCTCGACCTTAAGTCCAACGTCATCGTCGGTAAGAAGATCCCGGCTGGTACTGGCCTCAAGCCGTACGCCAACGCCAAACTGACGTATCGCACGGCCGACGGCTACGTGGACATCGATGGCCCGGCTTCGCCCAACGCCAAGTCGCTGCCCGAGTGGGCTCCGGTTGAGCTCAAGGACCTGGACGAGCAGCTCCCGCAGCAGCTCGACTGGGCCGGCTACGACGAGTTCGGTGGTGCTGACGGTTCGTTCACTCGCAACGGCCACACCATCTCCGCCGAGAAGGCTCGCCTGTACCTGTTCGACGACCTGGGCGTGTCGCAGCGCTGGACCAACAAGTTCAGCGAGGTCGGCATCGAGACGGTCGGCGACCTGGTCGGCAAGTCCGAGGAGGATCTGCTACGCATCGATGGTATCGGTGCCAAGGCGATCGAGGAGCTCCGTGACGGCCTGGAGGCCCACGACCTGCTCTACATCCTCGAGAACAACGACGACGTTGCCGACGAGGAAGACCTCTCGCAGCTGCTGCAGATGGTCTTTAGCCCCGACGGTCCGGACGATATCCTGCTGGGTACCTCCGCTCCGACGCATCACGCCGACGCCGACGAGGAGCTCCTGGGCGCCCCGATCGACGACAAGAAGGCTCCCGCCAACGGCGCGATCAACGAGGACATGGCTTCCCTCGACGAGCTGCTCAACCAGCTTGTGGACACCGACGACGCCGAAGAGGCCAAGGACAACGACGAGGAGTAATTAGTTCCGCCGTTCTAACGAACGGCGGAGACCTCCGTCGCTGCGCGGGCCCCAGAGCTACAATCTGTCATTCAAAAGGCAGGGCATGACCAAAAGGTCAATGCCCTGCCTTTTTCATGCCACCTTGTACGCTCTGGGGGCCGCTCGCTTGCGTATGCTCAACTTGTTGCGTTCCGTTGATCACTTGCAAAAAAGGACAGGTTTATTTTGGTAGTTTTTCCTGCTTGAATTTGAAACATTCCGTTTGGTCAAAGCGTATCTATGGTGAGGGCCCCATCAAGAACCATCAGTGTCACCGGGAGGTGATTATGGAAGAACAAGCTTTTAGACAGGCGGTCGAGGATCACCGAGATGTCGTGTTCCGAATCGCCTTGACGTATCTGCGTGATCGCGCTGACGCCGACGATGTCGCTCAAGACGTCTTTCTAAAGTTACTCAAAAGCGATACGCATTTTGAAAGCTGGGAGCATCTTCGTCGATGGCTCATCCGGGTCACGATCAATGAATGCAAATCTCTCTTTCGAAAGCCGTGGAGGCGCGTGGAGGATATTGAAAGTCTGACCGATTCGCTCTTGACGGCGCAGGACGAGACCAAGGCCGTCCTATTAGACGTCATGCGGCTTCCGGAACGATTCCGTATCTCCATCGTGCTCTATTACTATCTGGGCTTCTCGACTTCAGAAATTGCCGAGTTACTGCATGTGCCAGCCGCGACCGTTCGAACGCGTTTAGCTCGCGGCAGATCGAAGCTCAAGTTCATCCTAGAGGAGGGCGACCGTGAAATCCAACCAGATCAAGCAGGCCTTCGAGTCCGTCCAAGCCGATAGCGATCTTGCTGACCGTGTTCTTTATGCCGCTGCTGGCGAGCCGCTTCGCCGAAAGGGTCACGCGAAGCCTCTGTATGTTGCCGTAATCGGATGTCTTGCCGGAGTGCTGGCGACCGGAGGGGTCGCCTACGCTGTTGTCAATTCCAGTTATTTTGCCTCTGCCTGGGGAAACCATGGCAACGGAGAGTCCGTTACCTGGACAAATGGCGGCTCGTCGGGGACGAAATATACCTACACCAGAGAGTTTGGTGATGGTATCGCGCCCCAAAGCCTGGAGGGTGCAGTCCAGAAGGTCAATCTGTCCGTCGAGGGCAACGGCTATACGCTCGACATTCATGAGATGGCAATCGACGAGAACGGTTGCGGTGCTGTGACGTTTACATTGTCCAATCCGAATGGCGTTAACTACTACAAGCCGGCGGCAGAGCTTGGCGAACTTGTTCTCTATGGTGAAGAAGAAGGGGGCGTCAGTACACCCAGCATGAACTTCGGCGAGGAATGGGCTGATACACGCTGCACCATTGATAAAGACACATCAAGCGACACGGTCATTAACGGCACGATGTACTTTGCATCTTGGAATCGCGATCGAGATTTACGACATGCGGTCACCTGGAATATCAGTTGGACGGAGGGCAAAGGTGAGGATGCGAAGGTGATCGAGGTATCGACGCCAGAGTTTAACGTCGGAGCGCACGTCGATACAAAGGAGCTCCGCTCCGACGACTCGCCTCTCGAGATCAGCCCGTTTTCCATCCAGACGCACATCGATGATCTGGGCTATGAAGCAGTTGATCATAAACTGACCGTCAGCTACAAGGATGGATCGGAGCAGATTATCGAAGATGACGACGCAGGGGCGTACAATTTCTATGTTTCGATGGCGCGCAATAGCGGAGAGAACATCTGGGTTCCGACAAGGCTCATCAATGTCGATCAGGTTGTATCGGTAACCCTTGAGGGAACGAGGTGCACATCAACAGGAGAGACCGAAACAGAAGTACCCTTTACCATCGTCTATTCGTAAGGTCTGAGGCCGCTTCCTGCTAGAGGAAGCGGCCATTTTTGCGTTACATGGACGGCTGGAATGGGCACTTGCGCACAGGCGGGGATTCCTTTTATGGAGGCTTTGCGGAAATATAGCTATTTTGGGATACGCCCGGCGGCGTGGTCTGTTGACGGCACAGCTAACGCCACGTATCCTATCGAACTGCGTGTTTCGTAGGGGGATGCTGACCCCTCGATTCAAGCCGTTGCACTTTACAGAAAGCTGGAATCATTCGAGAAGGAGTACGCTTTGCCTACTATTAACCAGCTGGTTCGCCAGGGCCGTCGTTCCGTGCCCAAGAAGTCCAAGAACGCTGCTCTGCAGCACAACTCCCAGAAGCGCGGCGTGTGCACCCGCGTCTTCACCACGAGCCCCAAGAAGCCGAACTCGGCTCTTCGTAAGGTTGCCCGTGTTCGCCTTGTCAACGGCATCGAAGTTACTGCTTACATCCCGGGTGAGGGCCACAACCTGCAGGAGCACTCCATCGTGCTCGTCCGCGGCGGTCGTGTCCGTGACCTCCCTGGTGTCCGTTATC
>CAUAGV010000120.1 GCA_958428675.1 uncultured Collinsella sp. | reverse complement strand
ATTGCCACGGCCGACGCGCTTGCGGTTCTTGGTGGAACCGGGCGCGGGAGTAAGATCGTGAAGCTGCATTTGCTACTCCTCTACAATCTCGACAAGGTGCTTGACCTTGAAGATCATGCCGCGGACGGACTCGTTGTCAGCAATCTCGCGAACCTCGCGGATCCTGTGGAGACCGAGGGCACGGACAGTACGGACCTGGTCCTGCTTGCAACCGTTGGTGCTGCGGACCTGCTTGATCTTGATGGTGTCAGCCATGCTTAGTTCTCCTTACCGACGAACATCTCGGAGACCGTCAGGCCACGGCGAGCCGCGACGTCCTCAGGGCTGGAGAGCTCCTTGAGGCCCTCGACGGCAGCCTTGATGATGTTGAGGCCGTTGTCGGTACCGAGGGACTTGGACAGGACGTTCTTGATGCCAGCAAGCTCAAAGAGGGGACGCACGGCGCCGCCGGCGATAACGCCGGTACCCTCGACAGCGGGCTTGATGATGATGCGGCCGGCACCAAAGTGGCCGAGAACCTCGTGCGGGATGGTGCCCTGCTCGGTCACCGGCACGTGGAACATGTTCTTCTTGGCATCGAGAGACGCCTTGGAGATGGCCAGGGGCACCTCAGCGGACTTGCCCATGCCAACGCCGACGTTACCCTTGCCGTCACCAACGACGACGAGAGCGACGAGGCTCATGCGACGACCACCCTTGACGGTCTTCGACACGCGGTTGATGTAAACGACGCGCTCCTCGAACTCGGAGGCCTCGCGCTGCTGCTTCTGATTACGAGCCATGTGCTACATACCTCCTAGAACTCGAGACCGGCGGCACGAGCACCGTCGGCGAGGGCCTTGACGCGGCCATGGTAGATACGGCCACCACGATCGAAGGCGACCTTGGTGATGCCGGCCTCGATGGCGCGCTTGCCAACGAGCTGACCGACCTTCTCCGCAGCCTCCTTGTTCGAGGTGTGGGTGCCCTTGAACTCGGCCTCGAGGGTCGAGGCAGAGACGAGCGTCAGGCTGGAGCCCTTGCTGTCGTCGATGATCTGGGCATAGATGTTGGCGTTAGTACGGGTCACGCGAAGACGCGGACGCTCGGCGGTACCCGAGACCTTGCCGCGAACACGACGCTGACGACGCTTGAGGCCTTCCAGCTTCGCCTTATGCTTGTTCATACGTAAACTCCTAAAAAGGTTGATCTTGCCAGCACCTGACGGGGTGCTGGTCTTATGCGAGTGAGTCGGTTACGACTACTTGGCGGCCTTACCCAGCTTGCGGCGGATGTGCTCGCCAACGTAGTGGATACCCTTGCCCTTGTAAGGCTCGGGAGGACGATGGCCGCGGATCTCAGCGGCGATCTGACCGACCTGCTGCTTGTTGATACCCTTGACGTTCACGTGGGTGTTGTCGGGAACCTCGAAGGTGATGCCCTCGGGAGCCTCGACGATCACGGGGTGCGAGAAGCCCAGGGAGAACTCGAGGTTCTTGCCCTTCTGCTGCACGCGGTAACCGACGCCGGCGAGCTCGAGCTTCTTCTCGAAGCCCTCGGAAACGCCAACAACCATGTTCTGGATGAGGGCGCGGGTGAGGCCGTGGCGGGCACGGGTCTCACGCTCGTCGTCGGGACGGGAAACGGTGAGGACGTTGTCCTCGACGTTGATAGCGAGCTTCTCAAAGACATCGAGCTCGAGCTGGCCCTTGGGGCCCTTGACGACAACGTTGTTGCCGTTGACTGCCACTTCGACTCCGGCGGGAATCTGGACAGGCTTATTACCGATACGAGACACGGTGATCTCCTTTCCTTCTACCTACCGAGCGAATTACCAGACGTAAGCGATGATCTCGCCGCCGACGTTGTGCTTGCGAGCATCGCGGTCGGTCATGACGCCATGGCTGGTGGAAATAATGGCGGTACCAAGGCCACCGCGGACGCGGGGCATGTCGGCAACGCCAGTGTACTTACGCAGGCCCGGCTTGGAAATGCGGCGGATGCCGTTGATGACCTTAGCCTTCTTGGGACCATACTTAAGCGTGATGTGCAGAGTCTTCTGGGGAACGGTGTCCTCGACATCGTAGCCCTCGATGTAGCCCTCCTCGTGCAGAACACGAGCGATCTCGACGAGCTTCTTGCTGCTCGGCATGGAGACCGTGGCCTTGTTCACAGAGTTAGCGTTACGGATGCGCGTAAGCATATCTGCGATCGGGTCTGTAAGGTTCATACAGATTCTCCTTCGTTCTTGATGAACACGTGCTCTTGGTTCTTCGCCGCCCTTAACGGCAAAGCCTTTTTAGCGCGTTTTCCCTGTTCCAAACTGATGCTTGAAACGCTGGTAGTGACTTACCAGCTGGCCTTCTTAACGCCGGGAAGCTCGCCCTTGAGTGCAAGCTCGCGGAAGCAGACACGGCACAGGCCGAACTTGCGGTACACAGAGTGCGGACGGCCGCAGCGCTGGCAGCGCGTGTACTCACGAGTAGAGAACTTCTGCTTGCGATTGCACTTGACGATCATCGATGTCTTAGCCACTTATATCCTCCTCACATAGAGTATTGTTCGCCCCAAGCGCCGCCCCCTTCTGGGAACGGCGCTCATAGGGCAGGTGAACCTATTTCTTGAACGGGAAACCGAAGGCGTCCAGAAGGGCCTTGGCCTCCTCATCGGTGTTGGCGGTGGTCACGAAAGTGATGTCCATACCACGCTGGTGATCGACGGAGTCGAAGTCGATCTCGGGGAAGATGAGCTGCTCGGTGACGCCCATGGAGAAGTTACCACGACCGTCGAAGCTCTTGGCGGAGATGCCGCGGAAGTCGCGGATACGGGGGATCGCGACGGAGGTCAGACGATCGAAGAACTCCCACATACGGTCGCCACGCAGGGTAACCTTGCAGCCGATCGGCATACCAGCGCGCAGGCGGAAGGTAGCGATGGACTTGCGGGCACGGGTGATCATCGGCTGCTGACCGGTGATGGCGCGCAGGTCGCGCACGGCACCGTCGATGGCCTTGGAATCGGTAGCGGCCTCGCCGACACCCATGTTCACGACGATCTTCTCAAACTTGGGGATCATCATGACGTTCTCGTACTGGAACTTGTCCTGAAGCTGCTGCTTGACCTCGTTGTTGTACTTGGTCTTCAGACGCGGCACATACTTCTCTTCTGCCATTGTTCACTCCTTCTTGGGGTTTTAAGCACGGGGCGTGGCCACGATGGGTTGTCCTCGTGCCTCCTGGCTGCATCCGCGCCGCTCATGGCATTTCGCGGTTTGGACTCGACGCAGCAGGAGCCGACAAAACAATCGGTACTATACGCGCATCGGGAGCGTATTTCCAGAAAAACCTCGTCTGCCTGCACAACTCCACAACTCCCCCGCACATATTGATCCCTAGGGGACGGAGGAAAATGGCAGTTGCGGTGAAATAGGGACCGTTTGACGGCTTAACAGGCTTTAACAGTCCGTATTTCACCGCAACTCATGTATGGGGATGCGATTAGCGCTTGCGGGGGACGAGCTTGGTGCGGCGCAGGTGAATCATCTCGGCAGCGATGGAGATGGCGATCTCCTCGGGGTCCTCGGCCTCGATGGCGACACCGATCGGCAGGTGCAGCTCGTCGATCTGGTCCTGCGTAAAGCCCTCCTGCTCCAGGCGGGCGCGCACAAAGGCCGTCTTGCGGCGCGAACCCAGACAGCCCAGATAGGCGGGCTTGGCGTGCATGGCCTGAATCACCACGTCGATATCGGACTTGTGACCCGCCGTGGCGACGACCACTAGGTCACGCGGGCCGATGGGGCACTGCTTGCTCAGGTTCTTGTAGTCGACCAGACGACGGTCGTAGACACCGGGCACCCATTCGGGGGTCAGTGTGCCGGGGCGGTCGTCGCAAGCCACGACGGCAAAGCCCGCCGCCGTGAGCACCCGCGCCGTCGCAGCACCCACGTGGCCGCAGCCAAAGATATAGGCCAGGCCCTCGGGGCAGAGCGTCTCGATGTGCGCCGGGGGAATCTCGGAGGCCGCGTTGGTGTAGGTGACCTTACTCCCCTCCTCCACCAGCGAAAGCCCGGGGCAGCCCGCAATGGTGCGGCGCGATTCCTCGCCATGGTACTTGGCCACATCGCCCTCGAGCGCGCTCGCGATAAACGGCTCAAAGTCGATGGCGAAGTCACCGATGCGCCGATACGCCAGCACATTGGCAATCTCCTGGAACAACGGTGCCTTGGTCGCGTCCAGGTGCAGATAGCACAGGCAGATAGCTCCGCCGCAAATCATGCCGGTATCGGAGTTCTCGCCGCCCATGGTGTAGCGGACCAGACGCGATTTACCCCCGGCCAGGAGCTCGCGCGCCTCATCCAGTGCAAAGAGCTCAATTTTGCCGCCGCCGATAGTGCCCGCCTGGCTGCCATCGGCAAAGACGGCCATCCAGGCGCCCACACCGCGCGGCGACGACCCTGCCGTGCCGGCCACGACCACCAGCTCGCACGTCTTACCAGCACGCAGGGTGGCAAGCGCCGCATTCACAACATCGAGCTTTTCCATTGCCGCCTTCTATCCTCTAAAGACATCGGTGAGCATAGCGAGTGCCTCGAGCACGCCGCCGCCGACCGACGTCGCTTTGTCCGAAATGTAGTTGATATAGCTGGCATCGCCGCGCGGATCGACATCGGCGCATTTAAAGCCCTCAGTCACCTGCACGCCGTTCGCCAAAAGCCCGCGCAGACAGCCATCGATCTGCGTGCACATGGGCATATCGCCCGCGTAGCCAATCACGTCTCCGGCGCTCACGATGTCGCCGATCACATGGTCGGACCTAAACACGCCGGCGGCGGGGCTGTGGATAACACGTTCCTTGCCATAGCCGGCGATAATGCCCGGCACGCCCGTGTTGGGCTGGGGCGAACCTTGGGTAATGACACGGCCGAGAAAATGCCCGCGCATGGTCTCGACCACGGCGTCGCAATCGACCGGCGCGGTAAAGCCCGGCCCCACAGCGATGACGGCAGGCGCCATGTCGCGCGTGGTGCCCAAGTTGCGCTTAGCCAAAATCGCGTCGACCACAGCCGCGGGTTTAAGCTCATCGAGCATCTTGGCCTGAGGGTCCACCACAACGGCGACGTCTCCCGCTTGGGTAATCTCGAGCGCCTCAGCCGGCGTCCGTGCCAAGCGAGCGCGAATGCCTTCGACCTCGACCTCGCCCAAGCGAATGGCCTCGCAAAAACTGATTGTGCGACGGATGCACGTGGGAACCGCGATATCCGCCATAACGACCGACACGCCGGCGTGCACCAAACGGGCAGCGACACCCGTGGCGATATCACCGGCGCCGCGAACATAAACGAGCATTCCCGGGGCACCTCCCTGTGCTACGGTTTGAGCAGAGCAAAAGCGGTCCGACCGCTACTCTGATGATTATTTATTATCACAGTATTATACGGCGGTGAACAGATGGAAACGGTTAGCGGCAATCTTGCCTCTGCGCTCAGGATCGAGCCGGGCATTACCGCGATTATCGGCAGTGGCGGCAAGTCGACGCTGCTGAAGACGCTGGGTCTCGAGCTCATGCGCACTGGCGGCCGCGTGCTCCTCTGTACCACCACGCACATGTTTCCCGTCGCCGGCGTTCCGTGGGACGGGTCGAACCGTCGCCTGGATGCCGCGCCTTGGAAGCCGGGTGCCGCGCATGCCCCCGGC
>CAUAGV010000119.1 GCA_958428675.1 uncultured Collinsella sp. | reverse complement strand
ACCTCGGGCAGGACCGGAGCGGGCTCCTCGGCGGCAGGCGCGGACTCGGTCTCCGTGGCCTCCTCTGCGTGTGCAGGCTCGGCCGTAACCTCGGTCTCGGCGGACGCAACCTCAGCGGTCTCGGCCTCGGCGGCCTCAGACTCCTCGGCAACCTGTTCTTCGGTGGCCACAGCACTCTGAACCTTGGCCTTCATCGCCGAGACAAAGCCGGCAGGCATACCGTCAAACTCGCGAACACCGGCAAGCGAACGCTCGATATCCTTGGCGCACGCTTCGGACACAGTTGCCACGTGACGCTCGGCGGCCTTGGCACGGGCCTCGCGCTTGGGATTGGGCTGACCCGCTCGGTTGGACCTGCGGTTACGGTTCCTGTTGTCGACGTCTGCCATAAGTGGTCACCTTTCTCGGTCTCTGCCGCTATCGGCTTTTCCCATCCATGATACCCCGTCGCGTACAAAAAAGACGGCCCCGAAGGACCGCCTTTCGCATCGATTTGCATGCACGGCAAGCACCGCCGCAATTCGCCACTAGTCGCGACGGCCGAGGATGTTCAGAATGCGCAGGAACACGTTGATAATATCCACGAACAGGTTAGAGGCCATAAGCACGGCGTTGGGCAGTGTAGGCGGCACTGTCGTGGCAACATGGGTGTCGTAGCCAATAAAGCCGGCGAACACCACGATCACGATCAGGTCGGTGATGGTCTGCGAGACGCCCATGAACATCAGCACGATCTCAACCAGAATAGTGGCGAGCAGAATGCCAAAACCGATGCCATATACGCGCTGGAAAAACTTGGGGAACGTCACGCCCAAGGCGCCAAAGACAAAGGTGATGGCGGCCGTGGCGATAAAGGCAGTGTTGATGGTGGGCAGGTCGTAGTTGGCAAGGCCAAACGACGCGGTCAGGCCAAAGGTACTCGCAAAGATTACGTAGCCCACAAGGGACAGGCCCACGGACTGTTTGCTGGCAGCAGCCGACATCATAACCATGCCGACGATGGTCAAAATAAACGAGCCAAAGACCAGCGGCAAGGCGGCGCCGCTCATCATCATGCGCGCAAACGACATGGTGCTCGTAAAGTAGGCGCCGGCGCCCATGGCGCAAAAGCCCAAGAAGATCAGGGCAGACATGGTGAGATTGTACGCGCGCGGCGACATCTCCTTGGCGCGGCTTGCGCCGCTCTCGACGGGGCCGTTCTGATAGCCCTGGATATCGTTCATAGGTTCGTCCTTTCAAAAAGCGCCACAAATAACGGCGCAGTAGCTGACAAGATTCCTGTCATTGTACCCGAACGCCGTGCGTCCTTACCTACGGCGCTCGCCCTCAAGCGTACGGTCGAATGCCCACACCCACCAACGCATCAGGTGGGCCTGCGAGCCATCTGGTCGTTCGCGCGTCTGGTCCTCCAGATACAACTCGGTCGCGTGCCCGCCAAAACGCACCTTATAGGTTGCCGTACGGATGCCGTGAACCGTCAGGCCAAACCCAGCGGTCGAGACAATCTCGTCAATCGTAAAGCAACGACCGTCGACCCAGCAGACGGTGACCGGCACGACCTGTCCGCCCGCGAGGATGCGAGCCACGACGTCCACATACTGCTTGTGCACGCGCCGAGTTTTGCCATCTGTCTGTCGATATTCCATGTCTCCTATTATCGAACGCATGTTTGCATGTTGTAAAGCGAACAGACTGTGGTTTTGGAGTGTCGGAGCGAACGCGCGTGTCCGCATGGCGTGATAGCAAAAAAAACACCCACGGTCAACAGGGCTAATATTCAATTTTAGTGCCAAAAAATTACTTCTCCCATCAGAACTCGGCAAAGAAACCCGTAGGAGGTGATACGATTTATCATGTTTTTGTAACGTGTCTGCAAACTTCGAGAAAGCCCATATATGGACGTAACGTTCTCAACCTTCCTCGGCCAAATTGTGTCGAACCCAGTCCTTGCCGTCACCGTGATCCTCGCGTTGGGCGCCATCTTCGTCAATGGATGGACCGACGCGCCCAACGCCATCGCGACCTGCGTCACTACGCGTTGCATGCCCGCCCGCGCCGCCATTCTCATGAGCGCCGCATTCAACTTCCTCGGCGTGCTCATCATGACGCACTTTAATGCGAGCGTCGCCAACACCATCTCACATATCGTCGATTTTGGCGGAAACAGCACCATGGCGCTCGCCTGCCTGTGCGCGGCGTTGTTCTCCATCGTCGTCTACGGCGCCACAGCGTCGCGTTTTGGCATCCCCACCTCGCAAAGCCACAGCCTTATCGCCGGCCTGACCGGTGCCGCTATCGCCCTCGGCGGCGCGAGCAGCGTCAACGTCCACGAGTGGATGAAGGTCATCTACGGCCTGGCGCTCTCCATCGGCCTGGGCTTTGTCATGGGCTGGGTCCTGTGCAAACTCGTCTCGATTCTTTTCGCCGCCGCCAACAGGCGACGTGCCAATGTCTTCTTTAAATACGCTCAGATCGCGAGCGCTGCGGCCATGAGCTTTATGCACGGCGCGCAGGATGGACAGAAGTTCATCGGCGTGCTCTTTTTAGGCGTGGCCTTCGCAAACGGCCAGACCAGCGTCGGCGATGCCGGCATCCCCATCTGGATTATGCTGCTGTGCTCGGCCACCATGGGTATCGGCACCAGCGTGGGCGGTGAGCGCATCATCAAGTCCGTCGGCCAGAGCATGGTTAAGCTCGAGAAGTATCAGGGCTTCTCCGCCGACCTCGCGGGCGCCGCGAACCTGCTGCTTGCCACCCTTACCGGCATCCCCGTGTCCTCCACACACATCAAGACCTGCGCCATCATGGGCGTCGGTGCCGTCAAGCGCCTCTCGGCCATCAACTTCGGCGTCGTCAAGGACATGATGTTCACCTGGTTCTTCACCTTCCCCGCCTGCGGACTCATCAGCTTTGTCATGGCCAAGCTGTTCATGATGTTCCTCTAGTCAAACCGAACGTCCATCTGGACCGCAACACTTCGCCCACCCGTCTTCGCCTCGAAAGGACCCACCCATGGCAAAGAAACCCGATTCGTTCTACTTTGACAACTACGTCGCCTGCGCCGACCTTGCTGTCCAGGCCGCAGAGTTGCTCATCAAGATTTTTGAGAACTTTGATCCCGCGCAGATCCACGACATGCTCAATAAGATGCATGCGATTGAGCATGCGGCAGACAAGAAGCACCACGAGCTCGAAGACGCCCTGCTCACCGCCTTTATCACCCCGCTCGAGCGCGAGGATCTGGATCTGATGAGCTGCGCGCTCGACACCGTGCTCGACCGTATTGAGGGCGTCGTGCAGCGCGTCTACTTCACCAACATTCAGAGCATCCATCCCGACGCCATCGTCATCGCCCACAAGGTGACTGACGCCTGCCGCGCCATGAAAGACCTGATGGTCGAGCTTCCCAACTACCGCAAGTCCAAAACGCTGCGCGAGCTGGTCATCCAGATCAACACCATCGAGTCCGAGGCCGACGAGCTCTACATCAACGCCATGCGCAACCTGCACGTTAACGGCAAGGATCCGCTCGAGGTCATCGCTTGGCGTGACGTCTACGCCTTCCTGGAGTACTGCGCCGACTGCTGCGAGAATGTGGCCGATGTTGTGGATTCGATTGTCATGAAGAACAGTTAATTGGGGGTACGTATCCCACCGGTCGCGGGCCCGACCACTAATACCTTTTTCACTCCGGCTGCAAGCAGAGTCGTTCAAAAGCGGTTAATTAGTGGTACGCGTCCCACCGGCGAAGGCCCGGCACCTATTTGCTTTCTCACTCCGGCTGCGTGGCAGAGTCGTTCGAAAGTAAATAGGTGTCGGGCCTTCGCCTTACGTATCACCATTGGGAACCTGGGCTAATAGGCGGAATGCATGGTGGCTTTGGTTGAAAGCGTCTTTGGCATCAGTCATGACTTTGGGCAGCGCTGAGCGTTTGGCTGAATGTTGCTCTGGGTACCCTTTGGTTGTCTTTTATTTCGTTATTAAATTGTTGGAGGGCTTGTATGTCTTATTTGGATCTGGCTCGGGGTCGGTATTCTTGTCGTGAATTTCAGGATCGTTCTGTTGAGCAAGCTGTTGTGGATGCCATTGTTGAGGCTGGGCGGATTGCTCCTTCTGCTTGTAATAATCATCCTTCTCGTGTGATGGTGCTGGATACGCCTGAGCTTCTGGAGAAGGCTGCTGCTTGTCAGCCTCGGTTTGCTCGTGATGGATCTATCTTTGGCGCTCCGCTCATCTTCCTTATTTGTAGCGTTACCGAAGACGCTTGGGTGCGCCCGTATGACCAGATGAATTCCAGTGAAATCGATACGTCCATAGTGTGCGATCAGATGATGATGGAGGCCACCGAGCAGGGCCTGGGAACGTGCTGGGTATGCCATTTTAAGCCCGAGGTGGCACAGGAGCAGTTCAACCTGCCCGAGGGCGTCTATCCCTATCACATGCTCGTCTGCGGATATCCTGCCGACCACATCGCCGACCCCGAGCATCGCGAGGCCCGTACCATTCCCCTCTCCGACTTCCTCCTCAAGTAGATTTTGGGACATGCCCTAAAACCTATCCTTGACCGCTCACCGGTTCGCCGAGTTCTGCGCCACTATGTGCAGGGCTCGGTTTTTTATGTTGCGCGCCCCGGTACAGTCATAAAAAAGGACCCGCAAGCTGCGGGTCCTTTCTAGGCACTAAATTGTAGGCCGAATGTTAGTCCAGGTCGTCGGCAGCGAAGTTGTCGATCGGGGCGAAGGGATCGGCCACGGGGACAACCGGGTCAGCGACGGGCAGCGGCTCGGCGGGAACAGTCACCGCAGGAGAAGCGGCAGAACCGACCGGCGTGGAGGCCATGAGGTCGGCCGGGAAGGAGTTCTGGGCATCGTCCATGAAGTGCTGGATGAGCTTGAGATACTCGGCCTTGAACTCCTCACGAGAAGCCTTGAGACGATCGATCTCCTCGAGCTCAGCCTGCTTTTCGGTCAGAGCCTGGCGGATAACCTCGCGGGCCTTGGCGTCAGCCTCGTTGCGAATACGCTCAGCGTTCTCATTGGCATCGTTGACGATGGTCTCAGCGGTCTGCTGGGCAGCGATCAGGGCAGCGGAAATCTGGCGCTCCTGAGCGGAGAAGTCAGGGGCGGGAGCAGCCACGGGGGCGGCAGGAACAGCCTGGGCGGGGGCATCCTGAGCCTGGGCAAGCTGAGCCTGCGCATCGGCAAGCTGCTGCTCGGTAGCAGTCAGACGACCCTTAAGGTCGACGATCTTAGCGAGCATAGCGTCAACCTCAGAGGACAGCGTCTCCAAGAAGACGTCGACCTCGGCAGGATCGTAGCCACGCTTGGCCTCAGAGAAAGTCTGAGCCTGGATGTCTGCAGGGGTAATAGCCATAACAAGTCTCCTTTTTCATCGCCTCGGCGCTACACGCCCGACGTAAGTTACTAAGTCAGTTCTACACGAGTATACCTATAAGAAGCTGCAGAACCAGCCTCTGCACCAACTGCAACGCAATAATCGCAACGACCGGCGAAAAATCGATACCGCCCATCGGCGGGATGAAACGACGGAACAGGTTGAGCCACGGACCGCACACGCTATCAAGCACCGCGGCAATATCCTGAAGCAAACCACCCTGCTTCATGGGAATCCACGTCATAAAGCAGTAGACGACAATGAGCGTGGAATAGAAGTTGAACA